>NZ_JANSHS010000446.1:0-2774 GCF_047461695.1 Synechococcus sp. R6-7 | reverse complement strand
ATTCCTCCCGGCACTGACCCTACGGGTACAATGCGGGGCTCCTGCGATTTCTAGCTGAACCGAGGCTCACGGTATAGTGGTTCAGGCGAATCCGATGAGTGCAGAGGGATCCCCGCCCATCCTCAACTCAGTCCGGTTGGGTTTAACCCTCGCCAAGGTGTCTGTTGTGGAGAGGAGATGAATGCTGAAGCCAAAGCATGCCTGCCGGCCCCTGCTGCCGACTTGTGGGAGCTCGGATTCCCCTATCGAAAAAGGATGCTCTGTTGTAGCTTATACAGCCTTGGCCATTTTAGCGCTTGGCTTGGTCGGTTGCGGCGAGGGAACAACTCCTCTGGGCCCCCTGGAAAATGTCTTCCTGCGGGCGGATGATTTTGAAATCACAGGAGGATCCCCGGCAGCGGGCGCAGTGGGGCCCTACCTACAGTTCAACATGCGGCGGCAGCGGGATAACCAAATCCTAAATCGCCCCCTTAATGTCTATGTGGACAATGCCGGGCTGGCAGAAAGGCGGAATCCCCTTTTGGATAACCAAAACCGTCCTATTCTCTTACAGCGCTCGGTGGCCTTCTTGGGCAATGGGCTGGATCTGAACAGAGATGGCCAGCCGGATCTGCCCCCCAAAGAACCCCCCAACTTCACCAGTGGCCCGCTGCTGCCCTACACCCCGCCCAATCAGTGGCAAAGCCGGGCTGCCCTTGCCTATGTCCCCGGACAGGCCAATATCCCCGGACGGAGTCCCAGCGACCGCTTTGGCATCTACTTTTCTTCCATCCTGCCCTACACCGGGCAGCTTCGCTTTCGCGCCCGCGACGAGCTGGGCAATGCCTTTGCCCGCACCTTTGAGGTCACCTACCCGCCGGCAGCCAGCCGCGCCACGGTCACGGTTACCTTGGCCAACCTCACCGCCACTGCCCAAGAGCCGGTTCTCATTGCCATTTGTAACCAGTTGGGAGCTGCTGCCGTGGTGGGCCTGCGGAGTGGCACGTTCACCGAGCTGGTGGATCTCCTGCCGGCCCCAGGGCTGCCGGTGGATCCCACCTTGAGCGAGCCCATCCGCTATGTGGCCGAGGCTTATCAATTTAACCGCGATCGAGCCGTCATCCGCGTTTCCCAGAATCCCACGGATCCCAGCCGCATGAGTGTTCCTCTACTGGGATTTGAAGGGACAACCGGTCGGGCAGATCTGACGCTGGTGAACTCTGTAGGGGATCGGCTTACCTGCTTCAACGATCGGCTTTCGGATCTGCGGGATACGTTTTCTGACTTTTTCAGATAGTCAATTCAAATAGCAATGAGACACTGGCCAGTAGAATAGTCCGACTCGCAAAAGCAGGCCTTGTCACTTCATCAACAGAAGTTCCTCCATCTGCATGCATCCTTGCCCTCTTGAAAGCACTGCGGTCGCTTCAAACTAGATTGAGACGCTCCCCAAGCGTTCCGCGCTGCTTTTACCGACTCCCATACCCTTCCCTTCCGCTGTATGACCGGCTTTGTACGTCTGTGGGTCTGCTCCCTTCCTGGACATGCCCTACGACTCTCTCTCAGGTCAAGGCTTCTTTCTGAGGTCTACTGGCATGCCATCCTACCTGTAACGTCATCTCATCCTCAACTGAATTGACCATAGATCTGGAATCGTTTTACTGGTGTGCGAAGCAACTATACTTTCAATGTCGTGAAAGCGGCTCAACCGACAAAACCTCAGGGCAGATGCTGCAAGGCCAGCGCCAACTGTTCATACTCTGCCAAACGGTTGTAGACCTGGGCCGAGATGCGTACCCAAAGCTGCCCGGCGAAGGGGATGATCGGAACCTCAATGCGGTACTTGTACCAGAGGTAATCGTGAAGCCGACGGGCGCGCTCCTCAAGAGGAAGCTCAGGGATCCACTGCTGCCAAAATGGCGGCAAGGGTAGGGTGGCCATAAAGCCCAACATCTTTTCGGGGGCGGGCGGGATCCCCTCAAGAGCCTCCAAGAGCAACTGCCGCGCCTGCAGCAGCAGAGTGTGGTTGTGCTGACGGATGTTGTCCAGTCCCACCCCTTGGATAAACGCCAGGGCTGCTGAAATGGCCAACCAAGCGCTGGGATCCCGTGTGCCCACCCAGTCGAACTCCGCTGTGAACCCTTGCCCATAGCCGTGGGAGATCACCGTAGGATGAGTTTGGGCCTGTCGATAGGGGGCCACCCACAAAAAGGCACAGCCTTTCGGGGCAAACAGCCACTTGTGGGCATTGCCGGTGTACCAATCGGCTCCTAGCTTTTCCAACTCCAAGGGGAGAACTCCGGGGGCATGGGCGCCATCCACCAAAACCGGGATCCCGCGCTCCCGACAGAGGCCGATCAGCTCAGGCAGGGGGTAGATCAGAGCCGTAGGCGAGGTGAGGTGATCCAACACCGCCAAACGGGTTTGGGGGGTGAGGATGGCCTCGAAGGCGGCGATAACCTGCTCTGGCCCCGCAATGGGGAAAGGGATCTGCGCCTCAACTGGGATGGCTCCCCACTGGGCACAGATGTACTGCAATGCCTGACGAACGGCCCCGTAACCGTGATTGGTGCAGGCGATCTGATCCTCTGGCCGGAACCGCAGCGAGCGCAAAACGGCATTGACCCCGCTGGTGGCATTTTCCACAAACACCAAATTTTCGGGTTCGGCCCCGACGAAATGGGCCAGTTCTGCTGCCGCCGCCCGCAAGGCTCGAGGAAGTTCCTCTCCCATAAACTGCACCGGCTGAGCCTCAAGGCGTTCCCGCCATACACTCTGGGCCTGCAACACCTTTT
>NZ_JANSHS010000445.1:0-12382 GCF_047461695.1 Synechococcus sp. R6-7 | reverse complement strand
GAGAAACGTCCGGGCGACTTGGTGACGGCGGCGGATCGCGCTTCTGAGGATCTCATCTTAAAAATCTTGAGGCGGCACTTCCCCGAAGATGTCATCTTGACCGAGGAATCAGGCCAGCAGGGATCTCCGGAGGGCGCCTACGCTTGGATGATCGATCCCCTGGATGGCACCACCAACTTTGCCCACGGTTACCCTTTCGCTGCCGTCTCCATTGGTTTGCTGCAGGGGCGGGAGCCGGTTTTGGGGGTTGTTTGTGATGTTTTTCGCGGGGATCTGTTTCGCGCCGTCCAAGGGATGGGGGCTACCCGCAACCGCCAACCCATTCGAGTCTCCACAACGGCTGAATTGTCTCGGAGCCTGCTGGTGACCGGCTTTGCCTACGATCGTCGCGAAACCCCTGACAACAACTACGCCGAGTTTTGCCACTTTACCCATCTCACCCAAGGAGTGCGGCGGGGCGGATCTGCAGCTCTGGATTTGGCCTATGTGGCCACCGGCCAGTTGGATGGCTATTGGGAGCGGGGCCTCTCCCCTTGGGACATTGCCGCAGGGATCGTTCTGGTGCGAGAGGCAGGCGGCAAGGTGACCGCTTATGATGGCAGCCCGGTGGACGTTTACAGTGGCCGACTGTTGGCCAGCAATGGCTGGTTACACGCTGCTCTGCAAGAAGAATTGGCCCAAGTACAGCCTTTGCCGGTCTCCTTTCCCATGCGGCGGGATCCACGCCCAGCCTATCAGAACCGGGAAAGCTCCCCAGTTGAGTTGAATTGAAGACAGAAGTAGCTGACGAATAATCGAGGAATAATCAAGAAGATTCCAAGAACCCTATGTTGGGCAGGGTAGATAGGAGATGGGTTAGCGGACTCCCCGGAAAACAGCGACATGGCTGCCGGGCGGCACAGTTCGGCCTGGCTCTCCTCTTGGGAGCGATGGCCCTTGGGGTTGCCACTGCTGGCCCCGGTTACCCTCAGCCGGCACAAGGGAAAGTCGCCCCCACCGAGCGGGCACAGCCCCTCGATTCCCGTTGGGCCGAGATCCAGGCCCGGGGGCGCATTCGAGTTGGCTTGGATCCCAGTTTGGGGCCGGCTTATCTCTACACCGACTTGGAGCGACAAACCTACGCCGGCTTCGAGTGGGATATCCTGGAGGCGCTTGCCCAAACCCTTCAGGTGCAGGTGGATCCCATCTACGTGGCCTGGAGCGAGCAGTTGGCGGCTCTGCAAGCGGATGAGGTGGACTTGATCTGGGGAGCGCGGGAAGCTTTGGGCTTGGATCCGGAGCAGTTTCTGGCCACCCGGCCCTACTACCTCAGCCCGCAGCGCTTGGTGGTACGGGATCCCTTCCCCACCTCTGGGCCAGAGGAACCGGCCATTGAAGCACTGTCGCAATTATTTGGCCGCAAAGTGGGCATTGTAGTTAACAGTACAGGGGCAGCCCTACTGGAGGCGTACAACGAGAGGAGGGGCAACGCCATTCGTCTCTTTGCCACCAGCAACCCTGAGCGCTTGTTTGCTCAGCTACAGGCTGGCCAGTTGGATGCTGTGCTGGTTGATCAGCCCGTTGCCGCCCTGAACCTGCGCCAAGCTGGATCCCGACTGCGCCTGGTGGGGCCGCCCTTGTTCCCCATGCCTCTGGTGGGAGTGGTATCCTCTCAGCATCCTTCCCTCAAGGAAGCTGTGGATGGGGCGATTTCCAGCCTGATCGAAAACGGAACCTTGCAGCAGATTTTAGAGAAGTGGCAACTATGGGATCCAACTCTAATGTCCCCCGCCTCAACCGAGGACTAGCCCGCTACGAGACCGACCATTTCGCCATCTTAGGCGTGCCCCTTACCGCCGACTCCAAGGGGATCCGGCGCGGCTACCTGCAGGCGGCCAAGGCCCTCCACCCGGATCGGTTTGTGGGGGATCCCGAAGGTGCAGAACGCGCCAACATCCTCTTTGCCAAGCTGGTCAACCCGGCCAACGAAGTGCTGACCAAAGAGCGGGAGCGAGGGGAATACGAAACTGTGCTCAAAATGCGGATTAAACGCCTTTTGGAGACGCCCCCCCCGGATCTTTGGCCCTCTGGGGAAGCCGTCAAGGGCTTGGCCGAGCACCCCCATTGGCAGGAAGAGTATGTCAGACGGGTGGAGAAGCTGGCCAAAGAGCAATACAGCTCCATGGAAACCCTGCTCGAGAAAACCGAGCAATTGAGCGAGCTGAACCTGGCCTATTTGTTGCTCAAGGCCGGCTACCAGGGGAGCCTAGCCCCTGCCTCTAGAACCACTACCGCGACCGGGATCCCAACCCCTTCCCCCAGCCGTACCACTGTGGGTGGGATCCCGGTGCCACCCCCCACCAGCTCTCCTGTTGCTCCGCCCACCCGTCCCCCTGTTCAGCCTGTTCCCACCCCACCTCCGGCTCCCAAGCTCAGCCCTGCGGAAACCCGCTTTATCCAAGCCTTGGACATGATCGAGCGCAAGCAATACCGGGATGCGGTGCAGTATCTGAACTTTGCCATCAGCGCTGAGCCCAACGTGGCCCGCTACTACCTGCACCGGGGCATTGCCCACCTGAAGCAGGGGAATACCGGCATGGCCAAAGCAGACTTTATGCAAGCCAGTCGCCTAGAACCTGCCAACGCCGAGTTGATGGCCGAGGTGCGCCGCTGGCTGCAGCAAGTCACCACTCAACAGCCCGTTCCCGTCCCCAAGGACTCCGTCCCGCCAACGCGAGTGGCCAGCCGTCAAACGTCACAGGCTCAGAAAGTGGTGCCGCCTCCCCGCAAAGAAGACAACGGCGGGTTCTTTAGCCGCCTCTTCGGCAGGAAAAAGTAGGCAGAGCCCCCCTTAACGCGCTCCTCCCAGCACCAGCAGCGTCACCAGGGATCCCGTATTCCAGAGGCTGTGCAGTAGGATGGGAGCCAGCAGGTTGCGGCTGTGGCTGTACACCACCCCCAGCACCACCCCCAGCATGGTCAAAGGCAGCAGATCGGAAAGGTTGAG
Organism: Synechococcus sp. R6-7; assembly: GCF_047461695.1. Lineage (NCBI taxonomy): Bacteria > Bacillati > Cyanobacteriota > Cyanophyceae > Synechococcales > Synechococcaceae > Synechococcus > Synechococcus sp. R6-7. The sequence continues at coordinate 9,396 of NZ_JANSHS010000445.1, read as the reverse complement.
GTGGGCAAGGGCAAAGGTGAAGGCGCTAAGCCCAATGGCGGCCCCCATAGGCAGGTAGCGGCTTAGAGTAGGCAGCCAAAAGCCCCGGAACAGCACCTCCTCAAAAACAGGGGCACAGACAGACACCACGGCCAAAAACACCAACCGCGCCCCCCAACCATGGCTATCCAGCAGCAGGGGCAAAATGGGATTCCCACCCCCCGCCTGCGGTAGCAGCAATTGCGAGAGTGCCGCTGCCAGCACCACCAAAGGCAAGGCCACCCAGTAGCCACACAGGCCCCACAGCAGCCAAGGGTCCCACAACCGCACCTGCAGCACCCTCTGCCAGCCGGGGTAGGTGTGCAAGAGACGGTACAACAACCCCGCCCCCAGCACAGCGCCGGAGTTGTAGGTGAGAAACAGGGCCACCGCCTGCTGCCAAGGGCTGAGCTGCCGTGCCCCCAGGCCGAGGATGATGATGTAAAGTCGAGGCACCAAAGCGTTGAGGGCGATAAACCCCAAAAACCAGCCGGTCAACACCGCTTGCGCCCCGATCCCCGGCCAAGGCACTTCCCAAGCAGGGCCCAGGAGCGGACGTTTGCGCCAAAGGCTCCAGCCCAGCCAGCCCAACAAGAGCATCAACCCCAGCAGCGCCCCCAGCACGGGGATCCCGCCCACCACCGCCAGTCGAAATAGAGCCGCCAAGGCCAATTTTTCCTGCTGTTGGTTGAGGGCATTCAGGCTATCGCTGCGCTGCTGCAGTCGGTAAAGCTGTTGCAGAGCCACCGCCTCAAACCAGCCATCCAGATGATTGCGGATCTGCACTTCCGCTTCTGGCAAGATGCGCCGCGGTGTTCCCCACAGTCCCTGTAGAACCTGGGCTGCTCTCTTTTGACTCGATTCCACCTCCATCGCGCCAGCGGCGCGGAGCACTTTGGGACGTTCCAGGTCGATGATCTGCTGCCATTGCTGCTGAGCGGCCTCCAGATCTTCTTGGTAGGCATAGAGCAAGCCAAGGCGCAGCCACAGTGCATCCAGCTCCGTCTGCAAATCTTGCATTGAGGCCAAAAGGGCGGGATCCACCTCTGGAGATTGGGCCAGTTCTGGGCTGGCCGCCTCAGATTCGCCAGCAGGAGTTAAACGGGCCAGCCGTTTCAAACGTTTCAGGCGTTCGGTGTAGTTATCGGCGGTCTGCTGATAGCGATTTTGGGCCACCTTGAACACATCCTGACCCAAAAGTGCCCGTGCCAGATCCTGATAGCGGGGATCATCGAGGGTGCGGGAAGCCTGCAGGGCGAGATCGGTTTGCAACAAATCCAACTGCGTTTGGGGCGGCGGCTGAAACCAACTGCTGGAAAGAGAAAGCCCGACAATCACAATGGCCAATAGGCTCAGCAGGTTGAGGATCCCACGGCGAACAGAAAACCAAGCAGAGGAGGGGTCGGCAGAGGCCGTGGTTTCAGAGTGAGACATTGCGGCGACGGATCCAACTCAAGCGGGTTATATCCTATCTTCTGTATTGTCTTGGCGGAATGGAGTTGTTATTACTGCATTACGGATTTGTCCTGTTGTCACCGTCGCTCCAGCCAATAGCGATAGATGGGCAGGCCCAGTTGTAGGCAGTGCCACTCCCGCTCCGTGGGGATGCCGAGGGGATTGGAGTCCAAAGGCCCCTGGTGGGGATCCCAAAACTGCGGATGCTCTAAAAATCGAGCTGCCATTTCTTCGGCCACCTCTTGGATATCCGATTGCAGGAAGACGGGGCTGCCCGGTCGCAGCAGCAGAGCCAGATCCGCCACCAGTTGGGGCTGGACGATCCGCCGTTTGTGATGGCGCTTTTTGAACCAGGGATCCGGAAATAGGATGGTCACCCGGCTGAGATCCCCCGGCGCAAACAGATGCCGCAGAGAGATGTTGATGTTGGCAAACAGAAAATGGACGTTATCCAGCCCCAGCTCGTCCCGCCAGGCATTGGCCCGCTCCACCAGCGCCTGCCGAATCTCTACCCCTAGGAAGTTCCAGTCGGGCTGCTCCTGAGCGAGGCGCAGCAGAAATCGTCCGCTCCCTGTGCCGATATCCAGATGAAAGGGCTGCCCCAGCCGTCGGTATACCCGCTCCCAGTGGGGTGGGGGGGCGGGCTGCTGATACTGCGCCTGCAGGGGATTGACGTGCTGCCGTACCCGGTGACCGAGGCCCCTCTGTAAGGGGATCCCGGCCCAAGGCGGAGAAGGGGGGCGCTTCTCCAGTTGGCCCTCAGGCGATTGCTGCCCCTGTTGCACCTCTGCTTCCATAGACCACCTCCTGCCGCCAGCTGCGGCCCTCGCCCACTGACCAAGGGATCCCCCAGCTTGGAGGGGAGCGACAAAAGTCCAGGAGATCTAGGCTACCACCGGATGCTGTCGATGACTTGCCGCAAGATCTGGGCCGAGCGGTGCAGCTGCTTGCGCTCGCTCTCGGTGAGGGACATGGCCAGCGTGCGTTCCACCCCCTGCCGCCCGACCACTCTGGGCAAGCTGAGACAGACCTCTGGCAGATCGTACTCCCCTTGGGTGAGGCTGCTCACGGTTAAAACGCGGTGTTGATCCCGCAGCAGGGCTTGGACAATTTGCGTCACCCCTAACCCGATGGCGTAGCTGGTGGCCCCTTTGCGACGGATGATCTCGTAGGCAGCGTTGCGCACCTGCTCGAAGATATCCCCCAAATAGGCGGGATCCCAGTCCGGCGAGAGTTCCCCAATCGGGGTGCCGGCGATGTTCACCTTGCTCCAAACGGCCACCTCGCTATCTCCATGTTCGCCGATGATGTAGGCGTGCAGGCTACGGGGATCCACCCCCAGGCGCTCCGCCAAAAGATAGCGAAAGCGGGCTGTGTCCAAAACCGTCCCCGACCCAATTACCTGCCCTGCCGGCAACCCCGACAACTTCAGGGAAACGTAAGTCATGATGTCAACGGGATTGCTCACCACCAAAAGGAGTGTGTCAGGGCAATGCGCCATCAAGGCCGGGATCAAGCCTTTGAAGATCTCGACGTTGCGCTGCACCAAATCCAAACGGGTTTCTCCAGGCCGCTGCTTAGCCCCTGCCGTTAAAATCACTACATCTGACCCGGCGCAATCCGCCAGTTCCCCTGCCCGTATCCGCGTCGGCTCCACAAAGGGGATCCCGTGCACCAGATCCATCACTTCCCCTTCCAGCTTGTTGCGGTCGATGTCGTGAAGGACCAGCTCATCCAGAGTGTTCTGGATTACCATCGAGTAGGCACAGGCCATGCCTACCTGGCCGGCGCCGATGATGGATCCCTTCAAAAGGCGGCGAGAAGTCAGCCCCTCGACCTGCTGCTGGGAGCGCTGCTTGGGTTGGTGCTCAGAAACAGTCATGGCTGCAGCCGCTACTCTTCGTTCTCCAGCTTAAGCCTGCCTAGAGGAAGAAAAAAACAGGCTACCGCTCTCCAGAAGAACTGGAAAGGCGAGAAGAGGCAGGATCGGTTGCCGCAGCGGACTGGATCCATCTGAAACAATAAAAACAATAAATGGCCCTCTAACCTTCAACAGTCCTCAACCCGGCTGCTGGGTTAGCCGCTGCCAAAGCTGCGGAGGAATGCGCTCGTGAGGACACTTTAGGGACTGAATCTGAGCTAAATCTTCCGGCATGTAGTGCAAGGCTACCCGCGCTGCCGGATCCAAAAGGCTGCGCCGTCGTCGGTTACATTGCTCCGCTTCTCCCAGAAACACGTCCAGCCAGCCATCTCGCTCTTGGTAGCGAATCCTCAAAGCAGAGAGAGAAGGCAGAGCAGAGGAAACTTCTTTGCGGTAGAGCCGAAAGCCCTGCTCCAGACTCCAGCCCAACCACCACTGAGGCGCCAATTGCCCCAACTGCCTACACCACACCCCCGCCTGAACCTGTTGCCATGCCATGCTTGCCACTCCGCAGCTTGTTCTCCTGAGAAGACTTAACTGCAAATCTTTAGCAATTGCTACTTGGGTAAGCACTCTACCAGACTCCTCAAGCTTAATGCAAGTCTTTATCAAAGAGGATCCCTACTTTGCCGGCACGCTATTGAAAGTTAATCTCAATAGAGCTATGCTGTTACTCGGTTGAGTGGTGGAGTTGTATCCATCAGTCTTCCTCTCTTGCCTTGGATGAATCGGGGATCCCACGCCCGCGGAATTAGCCATCCTGGGTCTGGCAGGGATCCCTTTTCCAGGGCTAGCTGAGGTTCTTCCTAATGAGAGCAGTTCTAACTAATAGGAGCCTGGTTCCTTCCCAAGCGTGTCGATGTACGGGTAGAACAAGTTCGGGAGCCAGAAGCGGTTTAACCTTGAAAACGGCGACGCATAGCCCTTCACGTCGGCAGGACAGGCTTTTTAATAATTCTTTTAATTAACCTCAAGAGTTGCTTCAAAGAATATCCCCTCCGGAGCACCCAAAAGCCCGTGCCAGCCCGGGGATCTTTTGTATCGAGAGACACACAAACTCCCCCAACAATTCCATAGGATGACCGTAGAATGGCAGAGACAGCGTGAATTCATAGCTGTTTTTTTCGGCTTGCCCTCCCCGTTGCCCGAGCGTCTACTGGGTGTTCCTAGCCTATGGTTGAAAGGGGGACTGCTGGGCCAGACCAGGCTGGCAGCGTTTATGATGCGCTGACGCGGGCCGATCTGTGGAATCCCCAGGTCATGTACCGTGGGCGCCCGGTACAGGCTCGGGGACGGGCTGTGCTGCGCACCATGTTCGAGAGCGTCAGCGATGGGTTGTTTGTCCTTGAGTGTCTGCCCCCGGAGCCAGAACAAGGCTCGCCCCAGCCGCGCTATCGGTTTTTGGTGGGTAACCCGGCCTTTCGCAGGATGTTTTTTCTCTCCTCTCGACCTATCGAGGGAGAAGAGCTCCAGAGTTGTCTGCCGCCTTCTCTGGCTGCGCAGATTCAACTGCACACCGAACACTGCCTCAGCCATGGCCGGCAAGTGAGCTTTGAGCTGAGCCTAACGGCCTCTGCCGCTCCCGACCCAGAGTCGACCCATGTTCTAATTGTTACCCTTTCTCCAGTAGTTGAGGAGAACAAGCCAATCAGCCGAATTGTCGGCTCCTGTCAGGACATCACAGCACGCAAGCAAGTGGAGTGGCAGCTACAGCGCAGCCAAAAGCAACTGTTGGAGCACAACCGGGCTCTGATGGAGCTCACCCGGCACAAAGCCCTCAGCCAAGGAGACTTACAAGCTGCTCTGCAACAGATTTGTACTACAGCCGCCCATACCCTGGGGGTGGCACGGGTGGGGGTCTGGCTCTACACGTCGGAGCGCTCCAGCATTCGCTGCATCAATCAATTCGAGATCACCCCAGACAACCCCGAGGGATCCCATACTCAAGGGGCGGAGATCTGGGCCAAAGACTATCCCCGTTATTTTCAAGCCCTGGAGCAAGAGCGCACCATTGCTGCCGACCAAGTGGTGGCGGATCCCCGCACCGCCGAGTTCGGCAATTCCTACCTGACAGCAATGGGAGTGGTCTCGATGCTGGATGCCCCCATTCGACTGGAAGGACGGATGGTGGGTGTTCTCTGCCACGAGCACATTGGCTCCCCTCGCCACTGGACCTTAGAAGAGCAAAACTTCGCCGGATCCCTGGCGGATTTGGTGTCTCTGGCCCTCGAGATCTCGGAGCGCCGGCAAGTGGAAGAGGAGCTGCGCCAGGCTGAGGAGCGCTATCGCAATTTTTTCGAGAATGCGGTAGAGGGCATTTTTTTCACCGATGCGGCAGGTCGGTATCTCTCCGCCAACCCGATGCTGGCCTAGATCTGCGGCTACAGCTCCCCCGAAGAATTGATGCGCGAAGCGAAAGAGGCGGGCAAGCGGCAGCTCTATGTGGATCCCAGCCAGTGGGAAGAATTTGTGCGGCTATTGCAGGAACAGGGATCCGTGCGCGGTTTTGAGTATCGGCTGCGGCGGCGGGATGGCTCGATCATCTGGGTCCGAGAAAAAGCCCGTTTGGTTAAAGATAAAGCCGGAAATCTCCTCGGCTATGAAGGCATCTGCGAAGACATCACCGCCCAAAAGCAGAGCTTAGCCTACATGGAGTTTCGCGCTCATCATGATGCCCTGACAGGTTTGGTGAACCGCGAAGGCTTTCGAGAGCGGCTGCAGCAGGCCCTGCAGCAATACTACAGTGAATCACTGGCCCTCTTCTTTGTGGATTTGGATCACTTCAAAGACATTAACGATACCTTCGGCCACGGTGTCGGCGATGCCCTGTTGCAGGGGGTAGCCGAACGGCTAACCAAGTGCGTTCGCCCTGGAGATATCGTCGCCCGCTGGGGAGGGGATGAGTTTACCCTGCTGCTGCCCCGAATTGGCAGCCCCACAGTGGCAGCGCGTCTGGCTCAGCGGATTGTCGATGCCTTTCAAACTCCCTTCTCCTGCGAGGGCCATTCCCTTTCCGTGACCTGCAGCATTGGCGTCGCCCTCTACCCCCAAGACGGAGTGGAGGCATCTACCCTTTTGCACCATGCCGACTTGGCCCTCTACCAGGTCAAAGAAAAGGGTCGCAGCGGCTTTCAGCTCTACCGGCCAGTTTCAGGGATCCCGGCAGCAGTCCGCAACACTATCCTGTAAGCTGGTTGGGTCAGAGGCCCTTCTGGTTTGTGATTTGTGCATCCGGGTCGTAGCTATCGCCGTCTCATTCCCTTCATTCGGCCCCATCTGTGGATGTTGTTGCTGGGGCTAACCTGTACCCTTGGCTTTGTGCTAACCATGCCCGCCCTCGCCTACTTGATCGAGTGGGTGGCCCGCTCCATTGGTGCCGGGGATCTGGGGCAATTGCGGATGCTGGCCTTGATTGGGGTGGTGTTTTTCTTGGTGCGCGGCGCTTTTCAGTACGGCCAAGACACCCTGATGGCGAGGGCCTCCTTGCAAATGGTTTTGGAATTGCGCCAACAGATTTATGCCCACCTGCAGGCGCTGGATGTGGACTATTTTTCCGGCAGCCGCACCGGCGATCTGGTCTATCGCCTCACGGGGGATCTGGATCGGGTGGGAGAGGTGGTGCAACGATTTTTCCATCGCTTCATCCCCAGCGTGCTCACCATCTTGGCGGTGGTGGCCTACCTGTTCTATCTCAACGGCATTCTCACCTTGACCACCTTGCTGATCGCCCCCCTGATGGGAGCCTTGATCAGTTGGTTTGGGGATCGCCTTTTGTTTCGCTCCCGCCTCAACCAAGAGAAGATGTCGGATTTGGCCGCTCTCTTGACAGAGGTGTTTGCCGGGATCAGCCTCACTCGCGCCTTTGCGGCTGAGGACTACGAAATTCGCCGCTTCAGTGCCATTGCCGAAAGCAACCGCCTGGCCCGGTTTCAGACCGAACAGGTGAAAGCCATTCAAGACCCGGTGGTGGGTTTTCTGTACGCCATGAGCGTGTTGGGGGTGTTTTGGGTGGGCGGCTGGCAAATTAGCCAGGGCAACCTGACCGGCAGCCAGTTTCTCGGCTTTATCGCCGGTGTTGCCATGTTGATCGACCCTATTGTTCACATCACCAACAACTACAGCGAGCTGAAACAGGGTGAGGCTTCGGTGGAGCGGATTTTCGAGCTGCTAAACACCCGCTCCCAAATCCGGGAGCTGCCCGGGGCCCGCCCCATGCCTCCCATTCAGGGTTGGGTGGAGTTCGACCAAGTTTCCTTTGCCTACAAACCGGATCAGCCGGTGCTCAAACAGATCAGCTTTCAGGTGTCTCCCGGCGAGATTGTGGCCCTGGTGGGATCCTCCGGCGCCGGCAAATCCACCCTGGTGAGCCTGATTCCCCGCTTTTACGATCCCCAGCAGGGCTGCATCCGCATCGACGGCATCGACATCCGCACCGTCACCCTCAAGAGCCTGCGCCGGCAGATCGGCATTGTGCCGCAGGAGATCACCCTGTTTTCGGGAACCATTGCCGGCAACATCGCCTACGGACAAGAGCATTTTGACCTGGAAGCGGTACGCCAGGCGGCCCAGGTGGCCAACATCGACACCTTTATCGAGAGCTTGCCCGATGGCTACGCCACCCGCGTGGGAGAACGCGGGGTCACCCTCTCCGGTGGACAACGGCAACGGCTGGCCATTGCCCGCGCCGTGCTCCTCAACCCCAAGATCTTGATCCTGGACGAGGCTACCTCTGCTTTGGACAACGAGTCGGAAGCGTTGGTGCAGGAAGCACTGCAACGGCTGATGCAACGCTGTACCGTTTTTGTGATTGCCCACCGCCTCTCGACGGTACGCACTGCCCACCGCATTTTCGTCTTGGAGCAGGGGCAATTGCTGGAGCAGGGAAATCACCGAGAATTGCTGGGCAAAGGGGGACGCTACGCCCAGTTTCACCTGCGCCAGTTTCATTGAACCCTTGGCCTCTGGATCTCCTGGATCTCCCATGCCTGCCAGAAGGGCCGGTAAAACTCCGGATCCGCAGGCGCTCCCCCCGGGATCCCACAGATGGCCGCTGCAAATTGCACGGCCCGTTGCACCAGAACTGCCTCCGGCCATCCCCGCAATAGTCCCAGGATGGCTACGGCGCTAAATGCATCTCCCGCCCCCACTGTATCCACCAGCTGAGGCGCGGGCACTGGGTCGGCCCGATGGATCTGAGTAGGGGTGATCAGCAGCGCGCCTGCCGCTCCCAAGGTCAGAAATAGACCTTTCAGGTTCAGATGAGCCTGGAGGATCTGTCCTTGCTCCAGCAGGTCTCCAGGAGGGATCCCTTCCAGTTGGGCCACTTGCTCCAGCTCTGCCTGGTTCAGCTTCAGCCAAGTGCAGGTGCGCAGCATCTCCTGGATGGCGTCTGGATGCCACCAGGGATCCCGCAGGTTGAGATCCAGAAACACGGGACAGCCCAAAGCGGGGATCCCCTCTTGAAAGTGGCGATGGGCTGCCTCCCGGCGGGCTGCCAAGCTGCCCCGGTAGAGCAGGCTGGGCTGGAGAGCTTGCAGAGCCCCGATATCCAACTGGATGTAGTCGTAGGCTTGGTCGGGCAAGATGGCGAAGGTGGGGATCCCTTGCTCATCCAGGGTTACTTGAACCTTGCCGGTGGGGTGAACAGAATCCTGCTGCAGACCCTCCAGGCGCAGCCCCTGCCGTCGCAAGGCCCCCAGCAGCTCTCTGGCGGCCTCGTCTTGGCCAACACGACTGAGCAAGAGGGGATCGGATCCCAGCCCCTTGAGGTTCCAAGCCACATTCAAAGCCGCCCCACCCAGCACAACCTCGGTGGGGAAGCAGTCGAAAAGCACCTCTCCCAAGATGAGCGGCAAACCCAGGGGCACATGAGAGGGATCCATCTTGAGCACTCAGCTAGAAATCGCAGGAGCCCCGTGCTGTACCGGTAGGATCAGTGTCGAGAGGAAAGTCCGCCTCCATGGTTATAATTGTACTGCGGACACCAGAAACGGTTGTTTAAG
>NZ_JANSHS010000444.1:0-3588 GCF_047461695.1 Synechococcus sp. R6-7 | reverse complement strand
TGCGGGCCTCCAGCCCGAAAATTTGGTGAATGCGCTGGGGATTTTCTGGCTGAGGGCATTTCCTTCAAAAGCAAGGGGGCGCAGCCCCTAGTGTTCCAAGTCGCAAAAAATAGATATCTACCACTGCTGGCAGTGGCAAAGGGGAGCGTTTAGGGTTTATCCTATTCGCAACATCTGCAAGAGGGCAGGCTGCCATGAAGGGATTTGCGCGCGTACTTGGGGCTTGGGGGATCCTCACCCTGATCGCCGGGATCTCGCCCGGCAGCGCTGTGGGCCAATCGGCCTTGCCTCCTGTGCCCATCATGCCCTCGGATCCCCAAGGTTCGTTTCCCGATCCAGGGATCCCGGCAGCCCCTTCCCCTCCCCGTGAGCCGGTCGGGCTGGATCTCCGCCATCTAGTGGGATTGTTCATCAACGAGTCCTTGGGTGCAGGCAACCAAGCTGCCGCAGTCAGTTACAACGACCTCTACACCCGCCTGTTGGCCCGAAGCTACGGGGATCCCCGCCCCCCCATTGAGGTGGAGTACGAGTTCATTCAAGAGATCCTGCGGGAGTATGGGGATCCCGCCGATCGCTTCTGGGATCCGCAAGCTTTTAAGGACTTGCTCAACCGTCCCCGTCCTCCCGTACAAGCCCGCGGGATTGGCCCGCGCCAGGTTTACTTGGCTGTGCCGGATCTCACCCCGGCCACAGCTCAGCAAATCCGCCAAACCCTCTACACCCAAGACTACAGCCAGGGCATTGTCCTCGACCTGCGCGGCTCGGTGGGCTACGACCCCCAAGTGGTGGCCGATGTGGCGCGCCTATTTCTGCCCCGCTCCGTCCAGCCGCTGCTGATTACCGAAGACCGATTCGGGCAGCCCACCCTCTGGAACAGCGAAAATCTGCCCATTGCCGCCGGGATCCCGTTGGCCGTTCTCGTGGATGGTAACACCCGCCAGGGGGCCACCCTCTTGGCTGCCCAGTTGGGATCCAGCGGTAGCACCCTTATCTTGGGACAGCCCACCCAAGGCAGCGAGCGACAAACCCGCTTCTTTGCTCTCCCCTCCGGCGCGGCGGTGGAACTGGCCGTGGCCACCTGGAAGACAGGAGATGGTCGCTCTTTGGAGCGGGGTCTGGTGCCCTTGCAGACCGTGGAAGGAGATGACAATGCTTGGCTGAATGCCGGCCTGCAAGCGCTAGCCTTGCCCCCCCGGCGACCTGCCCTGCCCCCACGGCCTACAGTGCTGGTGCAAAAGGGTCGAGTCGGTCGCTTTGAGCTGGGCATGGATACCCGCAACGTGGATACCCACCTGCTGGGCAATGTCGATCAGATCCCAGCGGCCTCTGGAGCCAATGTGTTTCAGCCCAACAGCGACTTGAAGATCTTTTACCTACAAGACTACATCCTCTTCACCTACCGTCATCCGGGCATTGTGGATAGCTTTTTCGCCAACCGCATCTACACCACCCACCCGGAAGCCATGACCGGCGAAGGGATCCGCATCGGCTCCACCTATTCGGAAGTGATCGCCGTTTACGGCGGGCCCGGCGAGAACGGCTACAACGAGGTGGTACCCTATCCCAAGGGAAGCCGAGAATATCTGCGCGACGACCGCTACTACGTCAACTACGATGCCCTGGGCCTGGCCTTTGCCTTTGAGGTGGGATCCAACCAGGTCACGGCCATTGGCCTGTTCAAGCCGGGGAGCTGAAGGCGAGGGCAACTGGGGAATCTCTGTTGGCTTGCCAGAGGGTTCGGGGATCCCGTTCATCTCCACGTTGTCCCCTGCCGGAGAAAAGTTAATCGATTGTTAATCTTTTTGTCCTGATCTCTCAACATCGCCCGGAGCGATGCGGTAGATTAGTGCAGCAACCCCCGCAAAGGGGATTTTTTGTGCCATCTACGGACTGTAGGAGAAGCTCTTGGCAAACGTCGTGGTTGTCGGTGCCCAGTGGGGCGATGAAGGAAAAGGGAAGATCACCGACCTCCTCAGTGAAAAGGCCCATGTGGTCGTCCGCTATCAAGGTGGGGTGAATGCAGGGCATACCCTGGTGGTGGGGGGCCAAACCTTCAAGCTACACTTGATCCCCTCTGGCATTCTCTACCCCGACAAACGCTGCATCATCGCCAGCGGCACGGTGATCGATCCCGAGGTTCTGCTGGCCGAGATCGACCAACTGCATCAATTGGGCATTTCCACCGACAACCTGTTCATTGCCGAAACAGCCCACGTTACCCTGCCCTACCACCGGGTCATTGACATCGCAGAAGAGGAGCGGCGTGGCATTTACCGGCTGGGCACCACCGGCCGGGGCATTGGCCCCACCTATGCCGACAAGGCCGAGCGCATGGGCATTCGCGTCGTGGACTTGATGTACCCTGACCAGCTGCGGGAGCGCCTCAGTTGGGCCATTCCCTACAAAAATGTCTTGCTGGAAAAGATCTATAACTTGCCGCCCTTGGATCCCGAGCCGATCATCGAGCAATACCTGGCCTATGCCGAGCGGCTGCGCCCCTATGTTACCGACGCTGCTCTGCTTCTCACCCAAGCCATCGAAGATCGGGAGAACATCCTGTTTGAAGGGGCTCAAGGCACCCTGTTGGATCTCGACTACGGCACCTACCCCTACGTCACCTCCTCCCATCCCATTGCCGGTGGCGCTTGTATTGGCGCTGGGATCGGCCCCACCAGCATTGACCGGGTGATCGGGGTGGCCAAAGCCTACACCACCCGCGTTGGCGAAGGCCCTTTCCCCACCGAGCTCAAAGACGAGATCGGGGCGTACCTGGGGGCAACCGGTGCTGAATTTGGCACCACCACAGGGCGACAACGGCGCTGCGGCTGGTTTGACGGGGTAATTGGGCGCTACGCGGTGCGAATCAATGGCCTAGACTGCCTGGCCATCACCAAACTGGATGTGCTGGATGGCTTGGATGAGATCAAGGTGTGCGTGGCCTACGAGTACCAGGGGCGGGAAATTCGTCACTTTCCCAGCGATGCCCGGGTTTTCGCCCAGTGCAAACCCATCTACGAAACCCTGCCGGGCTGGAAATGTTCCACCAAAGATTGCCGCTCCATCCAAGACTTGCCCCCCGAAGCCCATGATTACCTGAAGTTTTTGGCGCAGTTGATGCAGGTGCCGATTGCCATTGTTTCTCTGGGGGCCAGCCGCGACCAGACGATCATTGTCGAGGATCCCATCCACGGCCCCAAGCGGGCCCTTCTCTACCCCAATGGTGGCAAGCGCGCCCACGCCCTCATGCCCGACTGAGTGGGCCTCAAGCACAATTGGGAACAAGGACAATACTGTAGTGATCAGTAAGTTATAGTCATTTCAGTTTAGGGTGAGACGCCTGAGCCACTGAGAAAGTCTTCCGCCCGAGGGTGGTTGCAGAAGCAGCGTGGAGCATTTTGAAAGCGTCTTAATCTAACTTGAAATAACTGCAATGGGTCAGAAAATCAATGGTTTAGCTAGTCCGCTGGGAAGCCTCGCCCTCTATGCATCAGCATGAGGGTCGGGATGAAAGGCGGTCTTTGTGCTGTGGTCAACCTAGCTGTACAGAACAGCTTTGTTGGAATCTGGTGCAGCTACGCGGTGGGACAT
>NZ_JANSHS010000443.1:0-782 GCF_047461695.1 Synechococcus sp. R6-7 | reverse complement strand
GGCCTTTCGCGCCAGCGGGACGGAGTCCTTGAAACCCCTTCTGACGGGCAAGGTGTGAGGTGAGAGGAAGGGTTGACCTGCGGAGGTTGGCTGTGTTGGTGGGGGCGCTACTGGCCCTTCTGGCCTTGTGGTGGACGGATCCCACGCCAACAACCCTAAGCCAATACGTTACTTCTTTGCAGGAGCGCACTCCTTCTCAACTCCACAACATTCGCCGAGCCGCCCAAAGCCTGGATGGGGTTTACATCATGCCTGCAGCACGCTCACGGGAACAGGCAGGAGCGATTTTTTCCTTCAACCAAGTGGTGGGGCCCCGCAGCCTGGAACGAGGCTATGTGCCCGCGCCGGTGTTTATGGTGGCCGAAACCCTGGATTCGGTTGGGGGAGGAATCTGTCAGGTGTCCTCTAGCCTTTACAATGCCGCTCTGTTGGCAGGGCTGGAGGTGGTGGAGAGGCACCCCCATTACCGGCAGGTAGAGTCGGTGCCCCCTGGCTTAGATGCCACCGTTTGGTACGGCTTGGCCGACCTCAAGCTGCGCAACCCTTTCCCCTGGCCGGTGCGCCTACGAGTTCAGATCCGCGGCCAAAACCTGATTGTGTCCGTGCTGGGACGGGGATCCCGCCACGCCCTGAGGATCCCACCCATCCGTGTAGAGGGGCACCGGCTGGATCCCCAGCATTTGCAGGTGAGCGTGTATCGGGGTAACGAGCGCCTCTCCCAAGATCGCTATGTCGTTGCTCCCTAGCCTCTCATCGCGCCAGCGGGACGGAGTCCTTTCGCG
>NZ_JANSHS010000442.1:0-6370 GCF_047461695.1 Synechococcus sp. R6-7 | reverse complement strand
TGTCGCAGAACCAGGAACCAGAATCCCCTGCCTTTAGCCAGGGGAGTATGACAATTGTGAGACAATGGTAAAGCTGCGCTTTCTGTGCAGCCTCTGGTTCTAATCTGTTCTATCTGGCCAATTAGGGGATAGTATGCTGCACACACTATCTGGCCAATTAGGGGATAGGTCTCCAGCTCTGATCGGGATCCACTGTATCCTGGAGCTTTACGACTGCCCGGCCAAACTTTTGGATGATGCCTCTCTGGTGCAACAGGCTTTGCGGGAGGCAGCGAGACGCTCCAACTCCACCTTTTTGGGAGAGCTGTGCCATTCATTTGAGCCACAGGGGATTACAGCCCTCGCTCTTTTGGGGGAATCCCACATCTCCATTCACACCTGGCCCGAAGCGGGCTACGCGGCGGTGGATGTGTTCACCTGTGGTCGCCACACCCGACCGGAAGCGGCCTGTGAATATCTGATCGACGTGTTTCAAGCGCGACGATATTCCCTGCGCAAGGTGCCCCGCCGCACCGCGCAACCGACACTCCTGGAAGAGGCCCCAGACTCGGCTGAGGTGCTCACCTGTGAAGCGACCCGACGAAGGCGCTGAGATCTTCGCCAATCGCAGCTTTTTCCAAACTGTCATGGGGGCCATCTGTAGGCTGGGTGGGATCCGATTCACCCTAGAGGTCAGTCTATGTTGCTGGAAAAAGCTGTAGCGAGGTGCTTATGAGCAGCCCGAGAAGTTTCTTCTGGGTTCAGGAGTACTTTACCCCTTGGGACTACACCGCCCGTGCCGTCACGCGCATCTTGGCCTACCGAAAAACCCCTTTCCAGGAGATGCTGATCGCCGAGACGGGGGCCTTCGGCAAGGGTCTGATGCTGGATGGGCATTGGCAATCCACTACCGTGGATGAGTTTCTGTACCACGAGGCTTTGGTTCATCCGGCTATGGTGCAGGTTGTCCAAGCGGGCGGGATCCCCCGGCGGGTACTGGTGTTGGGGGGGGCAGAAGGGGCAACGCTGCGGGAGGTGCTGCGTTGGCGCTCGGTGGAGCAGGTGGTGATGGTGGACATCGATGGGGAGGTGGTGGCAGCCTGCCGAGAGCACCTGCCGGAAATGCACCAGGGATCCTTTGAAGATCCGCGGGTGGAGGTGGTGATTGCCGATGCCTTGGATTTTCTCCAAGAAACAGGCCCCATTTGGGATGTGATCCTTTCCGATCTCTCCGATCCCATTGAGTCCGGCCCTGCCTACCGCCTCTTCACCCAGGAGTTTTTCCGCCAGATTCGCTCCAAGTTGCAGCCCGATGGGGCTTTCACCATCCAAGCCGGGCCGACGGGTCCGGTTGAGCTTCATCAACACACCCGCATTGTTCGCACCCTGAAAACGGTGTTTGCCGCTGTGCAGCCCTACTCCATCTATGCCCCCACCTACGGTGGCCCGCTGGGTTTTGCCCTGGCAGCTCAGGATCCCATCCCCTCCAGGCCAGAGCCGGAGCAGATCGACCAGATTCTGAGCCAACAGTTGGATCCCGAGCGAGGGGCACTGCAATTCATCGATGGCATCACCCTTCTGGGCCTCTACCAAGTCCCAGCTCACCTGCGCCGTGCCATTGCCGCCGAGACTGTGGTTTATACCCTGGATAACCCGCCTCGCATTGAATGAGGAGCCATGCAGCGCTCAAAGGGATCCCAGGAGAGTTTGTCTTTGGTGCCATAACTTGGTAGATTCGTGAGCAGCCGAATTTTGCTTCCCTGATGAAAGTCCTGGTTATTGGTGGTGACGGATACTGTGGCTGGGCGACAGCCCTGCACCTATCCAACAGGGGTTATGAGGTGGCCATTCTCGATTCCTACGTCCGCCGCCTCTGGGATCTGCAACTGGGGGTTTCTACCCTGACCCCCATTGCCCAGCTAGAGCAACGGGTGGATCGCTGGAAGGGGCTAACCGGCAAGGACATTCCCATCTTTGTCTGCGACGTTACCAACTACGAAGCCCTGATCTCCTGCATGCGCCGCTTCCCGCCGGAGGCCATTGTTCACTTTGGCGAGCAGCGCTCTGCCCCTTACTCGATGATCAGCCGCGAGCATGCGGTGATGACCCAGGTGAACAACGTGGTGGGCACCTTGAACATCCTCTACGCCATCAAGGAGGAATTTCCCGATTGCCACCTGGTGAAGCTGGGCACCATGGGCGAGTACGGCACCCCCAACATCGACATCGAGGAGGGGTACATCACCATCGAGCACAATGGCCGCAAGGATACCCTGCCCTATCCCAAGCAGCCGGGATCCATGTATCACCTCTCCAAAGTACACGACAGCCACAACATCCACTTCGCCTGCCGCGTGTGGGGCCTGCGGGCCACCGACCTCAACCAAGGGGTGGTATACGGCGTGCTCACAGAAGAAACCGGCATGGACGAGGTGCTGATCAACCGTCTCGATTACGATGGCGTATTCGGCACAGCTCTGAACCGCTTCTGCATTCAAGCGGCCGTGGGCCATCCGCTGACAGTGTATGGCAAGGGCGGCCAGACCCGCGGTTTCCTGGATATCCGCGACACGGTGCGCTGCGTGGAGCTGGCCATTGCTCACCCTGCCGAGCCGGGCCAATTCCGGGTGATGAACCAGTTCACAGAGCAATTTAGTGTTGAGCAACTGGCGTTGCTGGTGCAAAAGGCGGGAGCCACCATGGGCCTGAAGGTGGAAATCAACCACCTGGAGAACCCCCGCGTCGAGCTGGAAGAGCACTACTACAACGCCAAAAACACCAAGCTCCTAGACCTGGGCCTCCAGCCCCACTATCTGTCCGATTCCCTCTTGGATTCGCTGCTCAACTTTGCTCTCAAGTACAAGGATCGGGTGGATGTGCGGCAGATTTTACCCAAGGTGAAGTGGAAAGGTTAACTCTCCAGGCAAGCTTGGGCCAGGCTCAGCCAGCCGCGGGCCAGATTCTCCAGGTCATAGCCCCCTTCTAACCCGAAGACGGTCTTGCGGGTCACCTCCTCCAGGCAGAGGTGGGCCATGCGGCCAAAGTCTTCCGGCTCCAGCAGCATACTGGCCAAGGGATCCCCTTTGGCACAGTCAAAGCCGGCGCTCACCAGCAGCAAATCCGGTTGGAAGGCCCGCAAAAACGGCAAGACCTTCTCATCGAGAGCTTTTTTGTAGACCGACCAGTCTGACCTGGCAGGCAGAGGCACGTTGCAGAGGTTGCCGTGGATCCCGGTTTCCTCGGCCAAGCCCGTGCCAGGGTAGAGGGGAAACTGATGGATAGAGGCATAGGCCAGTTGGGGGTGACGCTCCACCACCGCCTGCGTGCCGTTGCCGTGGTGAACATCCCAATCGAAAATCGCCACCCGCTTCACCCCCGGCTGATCCAGCGCCCACAGCGCCGCAATGGCTGCGTTGCTGAATAAACAAAACCCCATTGCCCGTTCTGGCTCTGCGTGATGCCCAGGCGGACGACACAGCACCAAAGCCGGCTGAGCGGTGGCCAAAACCGAAGCAGAGCCGGCAATCCAAGCTCCCACAGCCAGGCGCGCCGCTTCAAAACTTCTCTCCGAGAGAGCAGTGTCGGCATCAATGTGTCCCCCACCTGCTGTTGCCAACTCAGCCACCTGTTGAATGTGCCGACGCGAGTGTACTCGCTCCAGCTCTGCCAGCTCCGCCAAGGGGGGATCCCGCCATTCCAACTGGTTGGCAAAAGGGGCACCACGCAGCGCCTTAACAATGGACTGCAAGCGAGCCGGACGCTCGGGGTGAAATGGCCCAGTATCGTGGCTGAGGAAAATATCGGAATAGTAAACAGGCAACATGGGCAGAGGCAACAAGCTAAGGCAACGCCTTTGCAGTGTAGCTTAAGCCCGCCCCCTCTATCCGTAGAAGACCTCTGACATGGATCCCGCATAGGGGTCAAGGCCAAAAGAGGCTTGTTGGAGTTTTTGATTGACCACATCCCGCACTACCGACCGCAGCAATTCCAGCTCAGAGGAATTGAGTTGATCGCGGCTGGGACACTCATCGGCAGCCAGCCACATGTAGATGGCGGGGACCCGGTTTAGGATCTGCTGCATCATCGCTTCCCGCTCCCTAGCGTCATGAAACACCTGTTGATGGGGGTGCTCAGTGGAGAGGATAGTTTCCAGTTCTCCCAATGCCAGGTACTCGACGATATTAACCAACATCTTTTCCATGATGAATGTCCCTCCTAAAAATCCCTGTCGCTCTTAAAAACAGACATTAAACAAAAAACGCTGCTTCCCCATCTTCCTCCGCTGCTTTTGGCACCGGATTTTGCCTACAGGCCGACCATTTAAGCCGGTTGCAGTTAAGTCTGCCGTCGGGAAGAAGTTGCGGTTTCGTTCGTAAGATCCTCTTGTGCAGCCAATCCTTGCCTCCTCTATTCGCCTCGTTTGCCTTTCCACTTGCCGCTGAAAGCAGCCAATAGGAGCCATCAGCAGCTGGAAAATCTTTTTGCTGGTATTCAGTACCAACGAAGAATTATCAGCGTTCAAGAGAAACAAGGTAGAGCGTTTAACAAAGACTATAGAAACTCGACTGCAAAAGGCAGGAAGATCTTACTCAGCTATTTGTCATTCACTACCCTAACACGTGACTGTGTAAGAAATTGCGGGAATATTAAGAAACTTACATATTTCTTGACAATTGACTAAAACTTCTGTCTGTCAAGGAGGCCCTGGAAGGCAGTTAAAGAGTTGTAAAGAGCAACTCTTCCCTTGGCTCCAAGACCTGAAGAACTGCCAAATCCAGGGATCCAAAACAAATAGATTTAGCCTGCTATGGGCAGATCGACTCGCTGAGCCTGGATCCAGAAAGACTCTAGGTCATAGTAGTCCCTTTCCTGTTGCATAATCACATGGACAATGAGATCGGCATAGTCGATCAGTATCCAAGAGGCCGATTCCTGCCCTTCGATGCGGCGCGGAGTTTGTTTCCACTCGTCCCAAACCTTTTCCTCAATTGCTCGGGCAATGGCGCGGACTTGCGTAAGCGAGTAGCCGCTGACCAGAAGAAAGTAATCTGCCAAAGTGGAGACTTGGGATACATCCAGCAGAACGATATCGCCACCTTTTTTCTCTTCTGCCGCGCGAGCTGCACTCAGCGCCATGCAATAGATGGGATCCCCAGCAGGGTCAGGCATGAGATGTAGCAACTAAAACCCTCCTGAAACGACTGAGTTAACCTAGGACACCGCTTTTTCTAAAGGATGTAACAAAAAATGATTCCGAGTCATGAGTGTGCGCGGATGAACCACCTGATTCCGGTCTAGCAAAAATTTTAGGCTCAAGTCACATACTCCCACTACGGTTTTAGACAAATCTACAAAAGCCATCTGCCGCAACCGCTCCAATTCTGGGCTGTTGCCCCGATTCGGCTCCAGGGCATCGGCCACGAAAACCACGCAACTGAGGGGATCCATGCCGGGCTGCCCTAGCGTGTGGTTGGCAATGGCCGCCAAAATCTCCGGATCCTGTACCTGAAACTGCTCCCGCGCCACCAGGGATCCCACCTCAGCGTGCAGGATGTGAGGTTCGGCCCGCTCAATTTCATCCAGCTCCCGTTCCTGAGCCACCCTTTGCAACAGTTGCTCCGGCGGGAAAGCCTTGGCCAAGTCGTGCATCAGCCCTGCCCAAGCAGCTTTCTGCTCATCCAGCCCGTAGTGGGCCGCCAGCTGTCGGGCCATCCCCTCTACCCCCAAGATATGGCGGAGGCGAGGAGGAGACACCCGCTCCTGTAGCCAGGCCAACACCTCTTCCCGCCCCAGTTGAGTGCCCATCGCCCTAGTCATTCTGCAGCTTCAGCACGGCCATAAACGCTTCTTGGGGCACATCCACCGTTCCCACCGCCTTCATGCGTTTTTTCCCCTCTTTTTGTTTTTCCAAAAGCTTGCGTTTGCGGGTCACATCTCCTCCGTAGCATTTGGCCAAGACGTTTTTGCGCAGGGCTGGTATGGTTTCACGAGCAATCACCTTAGAGCCAATTGCCGCCTGAATGGGCACTTCAAATTGATGGCGTGGGATCAGCTCCCGTAACTTGGCAACTAGGGAACGGCCTACATAAAAAGCTTTGTCCCGATGCACAATTGTGGATAGAGAATCCACCACATCGCCGTTGATCAAAATGTCCAAACGCACCAAATCATCGGCGCGATAGCCAATCATTTGGTAGTCCATGCTGGCATAACCGCGGGTGCGCGATTTCAACTGGTCGAAAAAGTCGGTGACCACTTCCGCCAGAGGCAGCTCATACACCAGCGTAGTCCGACCCTGCGCCAGATATTTCATGTCTTTAAAAGTGCCGCGTTTGGTCTCACACAGCTCCATCACGGTACCGACAAATTCCTCAGGAAGAATCACCTCTAC
>NZ_JANSHS010000441.1:0-749 GCF_047461695.1 Synechococcus sp. R6-7 | reverse complement strand
GCGGGACGGAGTCCTTGAAAAGCCTTCCGGCTCGGTGCACTTTAAGTGTGGGTGCAGTGTCCTGCTTTAAATCGAAATGACCATAGAAAGAGTTGTCTGGATAAGGTTTATCACCAGAGTGCTCTGCTCCCAGACGGTTGAGAACTCAGGTGTTACAGGTTTTATTGTAGTAAACTCAAGAAGGACGTAGTCTGGATTTCATAATTATCGCGACCCTATTTTTCAGCAGGACAAAGCTATGAGCAATCTATACTCGACAGACTTTAACTTGTGGATTGACCGAACAACCCGGCTATTGCGGGAAAGGCGCTGGCATGAAATTGACCTAACACACTTAATTGAAGAGGTTGAGAATTTGGGTAAGAGCGAACGACGAGGGATTACCAGTCAATTAACTCGCCTTCTGCTGCATCTACTCAAGTGGCAATATCAACCTCAGCGCCGTTCAGATAGCTGGCTAGATTCCATTACAGATGCGCGAACCCAAATCGGATTGGCCATAGAAGATAGCCCTAGCCTAAAAGGTTATCTGGTAGAGCAACTTGAAGAGAGTTATCAACGGGCGCGCCGCCAAGCAGCCAGGCAAACGGGGATAGAAATCTCGACATTTCCAGATGTCTGTCCCTACTCTCCAGAGTTGGTGCTTGCAGAGGACTGGCTGCCGGAAGTTTGACAGTCCACACCACAAAGCATTTAACGGTGGACAGCATTCCCACAGTAGTAAACTACCCGGCTCCGACCGCTAAGCG
>NZ_JANSHS010000440.1:0-4239 GCF_047461695.1 Synechococcus sp. R6-7 | reverse complement strand
CCGTCCAATTTCAGGGGGCTGGGGGGGCGGGTGGGCTGGAGCTTATTCAAGGGCAAAAAGGTGGCGCGTCCGGCTTTTTCCCGTTTCAAAAAGTTGACAGCGCTCACGGCCACGGTGTCATCCTCCACCACCACAAAGTGCAGCCGGTTGCCTGCTGCAACCTCCAGGGCCAGTTGATACTGGGGATCCACCTGCCCCAACTGGGCCACCAACCCCAAAACCCCCGGCAGACGGGCACTCAGGATGGCTTGGGTCGCTCGGGATCCCTGGGATTCTTGCAACACTTGGCGGCGGGTTTCCCATTTGTCCAGTTGCCGCTGCTTGGCGTGCAGCTCGGCGGCCAGGCGTTCGTGGGTGGCGCGATCCAACTCCAGGCTGGCCTGCAGTTGGGCCAGCTCTTGGGCCAAAGTTTGAACCTGAGCTTCCGACTGTCGGCAAGTGTGTTCCAGCTCGGCGGTGAGGGCCAGGTGGGATCCCAGCCACGCCTCGATCTGGGCAATCTCCGCCTGGATCTCTTGGCTTTGTCGTTCCAGTTGCCGTTGTCGCTCTTGCAGGCGAATTTGCTCCTGTTGGAGAGGCTCCTGTTCAGCGCGGAGTTCCTCAATGTGGCGGGTGAGGTAGCGCTGCTGTTTCACCCAGGCATCGGCGGATTGGGCTAGGGCGCGCAGCTGTTCGCGGCTCTGTTCCAAGCTAATTTGGGCTTTCTGAACCTGGGCCTGCAGGGATCCCTGGGCTTGGGCCAGTTGCTCTTGTTGGCTGTGCAGGTGTTCCAGCTCCGCCTGCAGATGCTGCTGTTGGGTTTGCCGCTCCTGATGTAGGCGCTGCGCTTGCTCGATCTCCTGCTGCCAGGCTGCGATCTGTTGGCTGACCTGTTGCCGCTGTGCTTCGGCGGCGGCGATTTGGGCTTGCAGGTGCAGGTATTCCTCCTCTCCAAGAGCATGGATGCGGCTTTGCAACTCGGCCAGGGCGGCTTCGGCCTGTTGCAAATGATCGTTCAAGGTCTGCACCTGAGCGGTGGCCTGCTCCTGAGCCTCCAGAAGCTGCTGAATGGCCGCCTGGGTTTCTTCCACTTGGGCCTGCAAATGCCGCCAAAGCAACACCTGTTGCTGCTGCTCCAGCGTTTGCAACTGCAGCCGCAGTTGCTGATAGTGTTGGGCCTTTTCGCTCTCTCTGAGCAGTCGCTCTCCTTGAGCTTGCCATTCTTGTTCGATGAGCCGAAAGCGCTCAATTTGTTCCCGTACCGCCTCCAGCTTGCTGTTGGCCTGGGCGATCTTGCGGTCGAAGGTGGCCACCCCCGCCAATTCGTCGATGATCTGCCGCCGTTCCTTGGGGTGCATGGAAATGATACTGGTGACATCCCCTTGTAAAACAACGTTGTAGCCGTTGGGGTAGATGTGCATCGCCTCCAGTTGTTCGTGCAGCTCGCTCAGGGTACAGGGCACATCGTTGATATAAAAGGTGCTGGTGTAGGGGAGAGAATCCGTCCCACTATCGCGGGCGAGCTCCTCAGCCTTTCCGGGCTTGACCCGCAGCCGGCGACTGACTTTCCATTCCCTGGGCTGACCATCTTCTCCCGGCCCCAGCTCAAAGGTGACAGAAACATGGGTTTCCACCTGCCGATTGCCGTTGAGGCTGCCGGAATGCACCAGATCCAAAAGCCTCTCTGCCCGCATCCCCCGCGAGGACGATAACCCCAGCGCAAACAGGATCCCATCCAGGATGTTGGACTTGCCGGAGCCATTGGGGCCGGAAATGACCGTAAAGCCCGGCAGCAGGGGCAACGAGGTGGTGCTGCCAAACGACTTAAATCGGGTCAGCTCAATCCGCTTGATGTACATCACACCCCACATCTAGCGTGGCCACCAGCATATGATGGCAACAGGCTAGCATGGGTAGCAAAAACCTGTGCAGCCTAGGTCTCTAGGACAGCCTGGGATCCGCATCTGTGCTGACGAGCAGGTCGGCCTTTTGGAGAAGACGATGCACCTCCGCCCTCAGCTCCGGCCAGCGGTAGGTCAGTAAGTTTGCCTTGGAGATAAACAGCAGCCGGTATCCGGGTTTCAGGTTTGGGCACAGAGGGCGCAAGATTTCTCGCAACTGGCGTCGCAGCCGATTCCGTTTTACGGCAGATTTGCTCACCTTTCTGCCGATCACCAGCCCCACTTGGCTAGGGATCCCTTCGCACCCTGCGGGCATCGGCTGAAACAGCAGGGTCAAGCCTGCACCGGAACGACGTTGGCCCCCCTGGTAGAGCGCCTGAAAAGCTCGTCGATCCCGCAATCGATGAGGAGCCGGCAACATTGGGCACCGAGGAGAGTCTGCCCCAGAAGTCAGCGAGTTTTGGGCTGCAACGCTCCAAAAAACCAAGACAAATCAAATCTCTGACCAAAGGGCTTAGGAAACCGCCAGGCGATAACGCCCCTTGGCCCGCCGTCGCCGCAAGACCTGACGCCCAGTTGCCGTTCGCATTCTGGCCCGAAACCCAGAAACCCGAATGCGTCTGCGATTGGTGCCACGAAGGGTACGCTGAGTCATGGTGAGGAGCCAACTTATGAATCCAAGATCATTTGCCAGAGCTGACCAGACCGAAATTAGCCCGCTTGAAACTGATCGCAGACGCTTAATCTTAGCAGACTCAATGGAAAATTGCTAGATTGGCCACCCCGCGCCGAGCAGTTAAATTGGGAATCCCGAAGCTCCTGTCGAGGAAGCCGCCGCTGTTTCCTCTGGGCTTCTGCTGTGTCGCTCTGAGTGTGTGGTGTGGATATTTCCCTGGATCAGCTCTGGGATGAAGCCCTGTGTCATCTGCAGGTGCAGCTCAGCCGCCCAACCTTTGAGGCTTGGATCAAAACGGCGCGGGCTGAATCGTTGGTGGACAACCGCCTCACCATCTGTACCCCCAGCGAATGGGCGCGGGGCTGGCTGCAAAAGCACTACGCTTCCACCATCACCGAGGTGGTGCAGCGGGTAGCCGGGATCCCTTTGCAGGTGGAGTTTTCCGTTTCCCCCCACGCTTCTGTCGAGGCAGAACCCCCTTCAAGGGCGATTTCCCCAACATCGGGCAGAGCCGGCAGCTTACCTGCCTCCACCACCCTAGGACTGGAAGTCGGCGGCAGCCTGCCGATGCGGGCGCCGGATCTCAACCCCAAGTATTCCTTCTCACGGTTTGTGGTTGGCCCCAACAACCGCATGGCTCACGCTGCAGCTCTGGCTGTGGCCGACAAGCCTGGGCGCGCCTACAACCCCCTGTTTCTCTGCGGCGGGGTAGGGCTGGGCAAAACCCACCTGATGCAGGCCATTGGCCACTACCAACTGGAGGCAAATCCACAGGCCAAAGTCTTTTACGTGTCCACCGAACGGTTTACCAACGATTTAATCGATGCCATCCGGCGAGACAGCATGCAGTCTTTCCGGGAGCACTATCGGGATGTGGATATTTTATTGGTGGATGACGTTCAATTTATCGAAGGCAAAGAGTACACCCAAGAGGAGTTTTTTCACACCTTTAATACGCTGCACGAGTCCGGCAAACAGATCGTACTGGCCGCCGACCGCTCTCCTCATCTGATCCCGCGTCTGCAGGAGCGGCTTTGTTCTCGTTTCTCCATGGGTTTGATTGCGGAAATTCAATCGCCGGATATCGAAACCCGCATGGCCATTCTCAAGAAGAAAGCCGAGTACGAGGGAATGAACCTGCCCGCCGACGTGATCGAGTACATTGCCACCACCTACACCAGCAACATCCGCGAGCTGGAAGGTGCCCTGATCCGCGCCGTCGCCTATGTTTCCATTTCCGGCTTGCCGATGAGTGTAGAGACGATTCAGCCCATCCTCAATCCCCCCAGCGAGCCGAAAGAGATCACCGCCGACATGATTACCGATGTGGTCTGTGAAGAATTCGGCATCGACCGAGACAGTTTACTGGGATCCTCCCGCAAGCGCGACATCAGCCAAGCACGGCAAATTGCCATGTTCTTGATGCGCCACTACACCAACCTCAGCCTGCCCAAAATTGGCGACTACTTTGGGGGAAAAGATCACACCACCGTCCTCTATAGCTGTGAAAAGGTCAGTCAGCTACAGCGGCAAAGTCTGCAATTTGAACGGCAACTGCAAAAATTGGTCGAGCGCTTGCGGGTGGTTGCCAACAGCCGGAGCAGCTAGGCTTTCTGTTGTCGCTGGGCCGTCTTTGAGGTGTTGTTGCCGCGCTGTGGAGCATGACTCTAGTCAATAATAAGC
>NZ_JANSHS010000439.1:0-2683 GCF_047461695.1 Synechococcus sp. R6-7 | reverse complement strand
CAAACTGAAAGTCAAAATAGTCAAGTCCTGGGGGCATGGTCTGCAAAACTTGAAACAGCCCTTCGGTAAGGGCTTGCTGCTGTCGGCTATCCAAATCCTGAAAAGAGCGGTAGAAGAAAGGGCGACCTGCCCGACTCAAGAGCGCCACCCCCATCACCCCACGGATGGACAAAAAACTGTCGAGCGTTTCCTTCTCCATGCCCACTCAACTTGGGTAACACTCTTATCCTGACTTAGATTGCCCGAGGGTGGGCGAGCACAACCAACCGAGAGCTGGATGCTCGATGTTTGGGATTGATGTTTGGGATTTAGGAAATGCACCGGGACAAAAACGCCTCGATCCGTCCCACCGCCTCCTCCAGACGGGATCCCTCGACCACCAAAGCAAAGCGGACATAGCCTTCCCCACTGGGGCCAAAGCCAGAACCGGGAGACAGGGCAACCCCTGTGGCTCTCACCAAGTCCAGACAAAACTGGGCAGAAGAGCCGCGATAAAACTCCGGCAGAGGCGCCCACAGATACATGGTGGCTTCTGGCAAGGGCACAGGCCAACCGATGCGGTGTAGAGCCGCCACAGCTATATCCCGTCGCTCGCGGTACACCTGCCGCCAGCGCTGCAAAAAGCTATCGGGAACTGTCAAAGCTGCTGCTGCCCCCCGCAGAATGCCCTGGTATTGGTGGAAGTCGATGGTGGATTTCACCCACCGCAGGGCTCGGATCAGCTCTCGGCTGCCAATGGCGTAGGCCACCCGGAATCCCCCCATGTGATAGGACTTGGAGAGAGAAAAAAACTCGATGGTGCGGGTTTTATCGGGATCCGCCTGCAGCGCGGAAGGGGCTACCTGGCCGTCGAAACGCCAGTCCACATAGGGAAAATCGTGGGCCAGAACGATGTCGTACTGCTGACAAAACTGCAGGGTTTCTTGCCAAAACTCCGGGGTGACGGTGGCAGTGGTGGGGTTGTGGGGGTAGTTCAACACCAGCAACCGTGCCTGCCGGCAGATTGCCTCCGGGATCCGATCCCAGCGGGGCAAGAAGCGGTTTTCCGCCCGCAGGGGCAGGTAGTAGGGGATCCCGCCCGCCAGATGGATCCCGCCCGCATGAGAGGGATAGGCCGGATCCGCAACCAAAGCAACATCGCCGGGGTTGAGCAGGGCCAGGGGCAAGAGGGCCGTTCCCTGCTGGGATCCGATCAACGGCAGCACCTCTGTTTCCGGATCGATCTCCAGGCCGAACTTGCCCCTGTACCACTTGGCGCAGGCAGACCGAAAGTCCGCCGTGTCGTGAAACAGCGTGTAGCCATAGGTAGAGGGATCCGACAGAGCCGATTGGATGGCCGCCAAGGAGTCTGAAGGTGGGGGCAGATCGGAGGATCCCAGAGACAGATCGATCACATCCAGGCCAGAGCGACGAGCCTCTCGCTTGGCTCGATCCATTTGGTCAAACACATTGCCGCCGAGGGGCTGAAGTCGCTGGGCGAGGGGAATCGACATGCAACAACTCTTGCAAAGCAGGGGGGTCTATCCTAGCTTGAGGATCCCCTCAGGGATTGTCGTCAGCATTGGGGGAAGAAGGTGAGGTTGGACGCGTGCTGGCCGCCGGCCCCCGGTCGAAAATCTCGATGTGCCACTGTCCTTGGCCGTTGCTCTCAAAAGCGATAAACCGGCCATCGCCGCTGATGGTGGGGTTGCGCACATCTCCCGGCACCCGGCTGCTGATGTTTTCTATCCTGCGGGTTTCGCGGTCGTAGAGAAAAATCTCAGACTTGCCCAGAGCATTGGAGACATAGACGATGTAGCGACCATCGGCGCTGATGTCGGGCGAGGTGGCCGCCACGTCGCTGGAGTTGAGGCCGGGCAGATCCACCAAGCGACGTTCCACCGTGTCGTAGAGAAAAATATCCTGGCTGCCGCTGCGGGCCGAGGAAAACACCAGGTAGCGGCCATCTCCGTTGAAAGCAGGCTCCCCATCGGGGAAGATGCTGTTGAGGCCACTGTTGGTCAGGCTAGGACGTGGGGTGCGAAAGCCTGCAGGGCTGCAGCCCAACAGCACCAGGCTCAATCCGGCCAGGCCCAGCTTTCTCGCCCACCGGGCCGCGCCAAACAGGATCCGGCCATCGGTCAGCATGGCATCGCTTCTCCAAACCACTTTTCCCATCATACCCGGTTGACAAACTCGGCTCCGGCTAGGGCTCCACCTTGACACCCTTCCAGAAGGCCACATAGCCCCGGATGTTGGCCGCAGCGGGTTTGGGATCCGGGTAGTACCAGGCGGCATCTTTGTTCTCCTGGCCGTTGACCACGAGGGTGTAGTAGCTGGCCTCCCCCTTCCAGGGGCAGGTGGTGTGGGTAGAGCTGGGCTGGAAGTATTCCCGGCGCAGAGATTCCGGCGGAAAATAGATGTTGCCTTCTACGGTTTCGTAGCGGTCTGTCTCCGCCACCACTACCCCATTCCAGATAGCCCTGGGCATGGAAAACCTCCTCTTGCCAAGTTTTGGATATCGGATTTTTGAGTTGCGGATCCCGGCGGATGAGGCCGCCTTGCTTTGAGCTTAACTCTTCCCTTCCTCTTATGATCGTTTTGTATTGTCCCTTGTATTGTCCGATGAGAAGCTCTCTGTCCGGTGGGGAAGCCTGCCGATCCCGAGAGCAAAGTGGAGCATGACTCTAGTCAATAATAAGCT
>NZ_JANSHS010000438.1:0-1048 GCF_047461695.1 Synechococcus sp. R6-7 | reverse complement strand
TTTTGCTCTGGGATCCCTTCCAACTCCAGCAGCACCTCTGGCAAGGGGCGAAGCTGCTGCACCAGCCCATCTAGGGCCGCTAACCCAATTGGCTCCTGCAGTTGATAGGGACAGATCCAGATAGGATATCCGGGCAGCTCCTCCTGTAGGGCTTTGAGCACACGCCGCTGTTCCTGTTGCCGCGCCGAGTAGAGGGAAGAGGGGAGAGCGGTGGGCAGTGAGGATTGACTGGTATTTTCTCCTAGAAACAGCACCTGATTGACCAGAAGGCCGCCGATGGGCACGCGGCGGCTTTGCAGTTGCTGACAAAAGCGGCGGGTTTCCGCCACGCTCAACTGCTCCGGGATCATCACCAGCCAAGCAGAGGTGCTCTCCGGATTGGTCAAGCGGGCTTTGCCCCCCTCAAGTTCCCCCTGCAACTGGGCTAAAAATGCGTCCGCCTCATCCGGTCGATAGGTGCCTGTCAGGGCTTGGGCGATCTCCCGATGCTTGGCCTGAAAGGTGGCAAACACAGCCAGAAGATTATCTAAAAAGTCGGGCAGCTCCAACAGCCGCAGGGTATGCCCGGTGGGGGCCGTATCCAGGATGACCGTATCCACCTCCTCCCTCGCCAGCAGCCGGTTGACCTCCAGAATCGCCATCAGCTCATCCACCCCCGGCCACGCCAAATCCCAGATCGGCAGCAGATCCTCTCGGCCAAACCAACTGCCCCGCTCGGCAATGAGCTCCAGGGCCGGCCCATAGGTTTGCCGAAAAGACCGCAGCAAAATCTCCGCCTGCAAAGCCCGCACCTGTAAATTGGGGCGATCCGGCAAGGGTTGGGCCACATCCGTAACCGAGATTTGCAGCACGTCCCCCAACGAGTGGGCGGGATCTGTGGACATCAGGAGCAGACGGCGCTGGGGATCCACCTGGGCCAGTTGGCGAGCCAGCGCGCAGGTCAAGGTTGTTTTGCCCACTCCTCCCTTGCCGCTGAACAGCAAGAGGCGTTGGGAAGCCAAGAGCAGAGGATGGCAGGAATGCTGATACATTTACGCTGAACACTGCT
>NZ_JANSHS010000437.1:0-2706 GCF_047461695.1 Synechococcus sp. R6-7 | reverse complement strand
CCCTCTGCCTTGGGGACAGAGATTCCCCAGGTGCGTTCTGCCAGTTGAGCTAGGCGTTTCCCCAAATCTAGGCTGGCTTGGCGCGGCTCTGCCGCCCAACGGGTTGCTTGCAGCTGTTGCTGCAGCTTCTCCACTCCCGACTCGGATCCTAATCGGGATAGACGATGGGCCAAGGCACAGGCTCTGCCCTCGGTGGGGGCTAAGCCCATGTGCAAAACCCCCAACAGGTACTGCTGCACCCCAGCCCGATCGCGAAGTTGACCCGCTTGAACGGCAGCTTCCAAGCCCCAGGAGTGGGAATAAGCCCCAATCGGCAGGGCAGAATCGGTGAGCTGTAGCAACAGATAGAAAGTGCCGCTGGATCCTGGAGAAGTAAGTTGGGAGGAGAGCTCACCACGCATCTTCACCAAGCCTTAGCGGGGGCGGATCAGGCCATAGCCGCCATGGTTGCGGACGTAGATAACGTTGATCTCGCCATTTTCGATATTGCGGAAAACGTAGAAGTCGTGATCCACCAGCTCCAACTGGTGCAACGCTTCCTGAACCGTCATGGGTGGCATGGCGAAGTATTTGGTGCGCACCACCTCTGCGGGTAACTCCGCTTGCCGTTCCGTATTTAGCGGATCGGTGACGGGCTGCTGGGCCACTGCCACGGAGGTTTTGGGGGTGTGGCGGACGCGGTGAATGCCGTTCCGTTCTTTGTATTTGCGCAACTTGCGGGCCAGCTTGTCGGCCACACGGTCGATGCTGGCATAGAGGTTTTCGCTGCTTTCTTCCGCCCGGATCACGGTGCCATTGGCGTAGACGGTCACTTCGGCAGATTGGCTGGCACTGATACGGGGGTTGCGGGCTACCGATAGATTGACATCAACCTCACTGGTGATCTGGGCAAAATGACTGACAGCACGCTCAATTTTTTCTTGAACGTAGCTGCGGATGGCGTCGGTAATCTCGACGTTTTTCCCTTGGATCACAAGCTTAGTCATGAGGACTCTCCCAGTCATGTCGGTTTATACCTGAGATAGCGCCTCATCCCCACCCGGGATCCCTCTAACTCTGGAAAGCGATCCCAGCTCACAGGCGACGTCAGCCCTTTAATTGGCAAAAATGGAGCCCTGTCATCAAGGGTGAGCAGATCGGCTTTGGGAGTGGCACTAACCTCTTGGGTTAAGTCTAGGTTAACATCTCGCTCAAGGATCTCTGCCAGAGGTTAAGAATAAATTTAGGCTCTCTTAATGTTTCAGAGATGTTGAATTCCAGATTTTCCCGAATCGCAGGAGCTCTGTAGAGAAGCGGGATCCCCGCCCTGCAAGACATGCACTTCTATTGGCTGTGTTGAGTGTCTTTGGGAAAGGTTTTTTAGAGTTTAAGTTGCAAGTTCCTCAGTCAAAAGCCAAATCTATCATCAAACCCATAGACAGATCTAGCCTGCTAAAAATCTTCCTGAGCTGGATTTTGAGTTGGTTAAACAATGTCTCTAACTCTGACCTGTTTTTGAGAGACTGAAGGTGGGCCGTATTGCCCATAAGCTCGGCAATCCAGATGCTTCAGCTTTCCTCCAGGGTATGTTGGTATTATCCTACAGCCTAGCAGCATCTTGATTGGATAGCCATTGACAGCAAAAATGAAGGGATATTGATATAAATTAAGCTTTTTATCGATTTTTTATCAATATGAGGCTTTCGACTTGAGAGATGGTGTTGTTGTCGGTATTAGCTTTGACAAGCCTGTTGTTCACTGTTCCATGCTGTAAGGTTTCTATCGGAGAGCTACATAAGAACTTGGAACTCGGTTCTGCCGCTGCAGTCACCTTGAGGAGCGGTGGGGAGAAGGCCAACTCTTTCCGGGGTGGCTGAAATGCTACCCTCGAAACCAGCTTGGTGTGCAAAAGGTGGGGCAGACTGGGTGGGCGGAGGGATCCCGTTGAAGGCGGCAGAGCTTTTAGACAGAGCAGAAGAGGCTCTGCAGGAGCAGTTTCAGGCGGTGGAGAAGACCCTCAGAGAGAACCTGGCGCGGGTGCTGCGGGCCTTTCGCGACCAGCGGGTGGGATCCCATCACTTTGCCGGGGTGTCGGGGTATGGCCACGACGACCAGGGGCGGCAGGTTTTGGATCGGGTGTTTGCCCAGATTATGGGCTGTGAGGCAGCAGTGGTGCGGCTGCAGATGGTGTCTGGTACCCATGCCATTGCCTGTGCTTTGTTTGGGGTGCTGCGTCCGGGGGATGAGCTGCTGAGCATTACCGGCCCCCCTTACGACACCCTTGAAGAGGTCATCGGTCTGCGGGGTTCCGGGCGGGGATCCCTACGGGAGTTTGGCATCGGTTACCGCCAGTTGGATTTGCGGGAGGGAACTGTCGATTGGCAGGCCCTGAAAACCGCCCTCAGACCGCAAACCCGCTTGGTTCACATTCAGCGGTCCTGTGGCTACGATTGGCGGCCCAGCTTTTCCATTGCCCAGATTGCCGAGATGATCCAAATGGTCAAAGCGCAAAACCCCGAAGTTGTGGTTTTTGTGGACAATTGCTACGGCGAATTTGTGGAAACCCAGGAGCCAACCCATGTGGGCGCAGATCTGATTGCCGGATCCCTGATCAAAAATCCGGGGGGCACCCTCGTTCCCGCAGGGGGCTATGTGGCCGGGCGGGCAGAGCTGGTGGAGCAAGCCGCTTGTCGGTTAACGGCTCCGGGCATTGGTTCGGAGGGGGGG
>NZ_JANSHS010000436.1:0-2504 GCF_047461695.1 Synechococcus sp. R6-7 | reverse complement strand
TTTTCGGCCATCCCTTTGGGCCGGAGCACGTCATTGAGGAAACCCTGGCCCCCCTCACCGAGGGCGGCCCACCCACGGTGGCAGAGCTGAAGAGCGCCCTGGACTTGCCTTGGCCTACAAACCAGGCCGATCTGCGCCGCCATCCCCTGATGCGCTGGCTAGAGTATGAGCTGGGCCTGGAGCAAAGTCCCGATGGCAGCTTCAGGCGCCGCGTGCCCAGGAAGCTTTCCAAGGTAGCCGCCCAACTGGCAGAGCTGACCAGCACTACCCCTGAGAGCTGCACCGAGTCCCTACGCCAGTTTCTGGCCCACGCCAGCAGCCTGCGGGAGGGCTCTAGCCGCGGCCCGGCCTTGAAGTTGCACCAGTTTATCTCCCAGGGCCGCACCCTCTATGCCACCCTGGAAAGTCGGGACAAGCGGCAGTTTTCCCTGGAAGGACAAGTGCAAGCAGGGGAAGGAAAGCTGTTTTTCCCCGTCAAGTTCTGCCGCCACTGTGGCCAGGACTACTACCACGTCCTCAGGTCAAAGACTCACTTCCTGCCCTATCCTCTGGGGGAAGAGGTTGAGGAAGGCGAAGACCAGCAGGCCGGCTACCTCAGCTTGGATCCCATTGACAACGAGTGGTCGCCAGAGCAGATCCCGGAAGATTGGTACACCCCTGAAAACCGGCTCAAACCCCACTGGAAAAAGCGCGTCCCCCAAGCAGTTTGGGTACGCCCGGACGGCTCCTTTTCCGAGGTGCCTCAGGCAGAGGCCCAGAAGCTGTGGTGGCAGCCCCAGCCCTTTTCTCTTTGCCTAGCTTGCGGCGAGTACTACAGTGGGCGGGAGCGGGAGTTCGCCAAGCTGGCTTCCCTCTCCAGCGAAGGCCGCTCCAGCGCCACCACCATTCTGGCCACTTCTCTGCTGCGCCATGCCGCTCAGACGGGTGCAGCCCGCGGCAAGCTGCTCACCTTTACCGACAACCGCCAGGATGCCTCCTTGCAGGCCGGCCACTTCAACGACTTTGTCCACGTGGCCCTTTTGCGGGCCGCGCTCTATGCTGCCCTGCAGGAGAAAAAAGAGCTGGACTTCTCAGAGGTAGCCCCGGCAGTGGTGCAGGCCTCAGGCTTGAGCCTTGCCGACATTACCCAAAACCCCGATTTGGATCCCCAGTCGCCGGCTGCCCAAGAGGTCTGGCAGGCTTTTACGGAGCTAACCGAATACCGGCTCTACGAGGATCTGCGGCGCGGCTGGCGGGTTACCCACCCCAACCTGGAACAGGTGGGCTTGTTGAAAATCGAATACCGCAGCCTCAGGGAGCTTTGCCAAGGCTCGGCCCTAGCCCCTCTCCACCCCTGGTTTGTCCAGGCCGAGGTTGAGGAGCGGGAACGCCTGCTGCGGGCTGTTTTGGATCAGTTTCGGCGCAAATTGGCCATCGATGTGCGCCTGCTCAAAGCCGAGTCCCAGAGAACGCTGCGCCGACGGGCCGAGCAACACCTCAACGAGTTTTGGGGCCTAGAAGAGTACGACGAGCTGCGGACGGCCACCTGGTTTGCCCGCCAAAGCTGCGACGGAAAGGACATAACAACTTTCAGCCTGGGCCACCGCAGCGCTATTGGGCGCTTTCTCATCAAGTATCTCGAGCTGACCAGAGAAGCTTACGACGAGCTTCTGGGATCCCTGCTTTCTCTCCTAGTTAGCTACGACCTGCTGCGGCGCCACTCGGAGAATGGCCAGGAAGCCTACCAGCTCAACGCTGGCTGTCTGCGCTGGTGCCTGGGCGATGGCTCGCCGCCGCCAGATCCTCTGTATTCCCGCCGGGCCGAGCAGAGCGGCTACTCCTCTGCCCGCCGCCCCGTTAATCTCTTTTTCCAGCGCCTCTACCAGGCCGGGGCAGCAGGGCTGGGATCCCTGGAGGCCAGAGAGCACACGGCTCAGGTGGTTCGCCTAGGGGAGCGGGAGCGGCGAGAAAAGCGCTTTCGCGGCGAGGAGAGGGATCGCCGCCTTCCCTACCTAATCTGCTCGCCCACCCTGGAGCTGGGGGTCGATATTGCCGATTTGGATCTGGTGCATCTGCGCAACGTGCCCCCCACACCCGCCAACTACGCCCAGCGCAGCGGTCGGGCAGGCCGCCAGGGGCAGCCGGGACTCATCCTCAGCTACTGCGGCGCCTTCAACAGCCACGACCAGTACTACTTTCGCCGCCGGGCCGAAATGGTGGCTGGACGGGTGCGACCTCCCCGCCTGGACCTGGCCAATGAGTCGCTGCTGCGGGCCCACATCCACGCCGTCTGGCTGGCCCAGGTGCGCCTGCCCTTGGGCAACTCCATCGAAACGGTCATCAACTTGGATCGGCCAGAGTTGCCCCTGCGGGAAGAGGTGGTTGCCTCCATCCAGCTAGGGGAGGCAGCCCGCCAAGAGGTGGCAGAGCGGGTGGAAGCGCTCTTGGCTGCTGACCGGGAAGTGCTAGAGCGCAGCGGCTGGTTTAGCCGGCGCTGGATCCAGCAGGTTATTGAAGAAGCCCCC
>NZ_JANSHS010000435.1:0-1059 GCF_047461695.1 Synechococcus sp. R6-7 | reverse complement strand
AGCTTATTATTGACTAGAGTCATGCTCTGATTTCTTCCTGCTTCCACGACCCATGACTGGTAGCGGAGTTGGCCTCTATGGTCGTTTCAGGTTAGTCTGAGACGCCCGAGCTACTGAGAAAAGCCCCGCCCTACCGCTATGGGGAAGTAAGCTAACGGCGCGCAGAGGACGTCAACAACCTTGGTCAGCAAATATGGACGGAGAGGGAGGGATTCGAACCCTCGACGGAGCTTTTGGGCCCCGTAACTTCTTAGCAGGAAGCCGCTTTCGACCACTCAGCCACCTCTCCAGGGCCAGGAAGGGCACTGGCAAGCTGGGATCCAGCCACCAGTTCACTCATTGTAGGGGATGGGATCCCACCCGGCAACTGCCCCCTGACCCGCCCTGCAAAGACTCCGTCCCGCTATCGCGATCAGCCGGGATCCCTCCTGGGGTTGGGTGAGTCTAGCTCACCACCTGCAGGTAAATATCGAAGCTGCCGCTATTGTCGCCGTAGCTGCCCTTGGCGTCATTGATGTTGAAGGCAATATCCAGGCTGGGATCCAGATCCACCTCTTGGGGCTGCTCTGGCGAGGACTCGAAAACCTGATGGGCCACCAGTTGGGCGTTGGGTTGAAACAGCACAATCCCGTAGCGGCAGAGGCCCGGGTAGCGCCACTCCTCAGGGGTCGGGATCCCTTTGCCAAGGGGCGAGCGGATGCTGGTGGAAAACGAGAAGCCATAGCGCCAAGCCACATTCCTGGGGAAAAAGCGGATACGGCTGGCCCGCAACGGACGCCCTTGCCAGCGTAAAATGTTGCCCGCCTCTTGGTTCACCCGCAGGTCACGGAAAGCCATCCAAGCCTGTAAAGCTTCTTCTTCAGGTTGGATCCCTTCGATGGCCAGGGCCTGGCTCCAATCCAAGTCACTGCCATCGCAGGTGATCTGCCGCGGAATTTGCGCCAAATCCAGTTGTGCCAACCCCAGGGTATCAGACGCAGATTGGGTAAACATCTATCTCTCCTTTTTCCATCTGATTTTTCAAAGTGACTCTAGGTCGTGTTGATCTTATGTTAGGAT
>NZ_JANSHS010000434.1:0-1611 GCF_047461695.1 Synechococcus sp. R6-7 | reverse complement strand
GCGTATCATTGACTAGAGTCATGCTCTCGCCTGCGGATCCCGTAGCCGGAAGAAGTCCTTATTAGCAAGCTTCTCATCTATTCGCCTCTGTTGCTCTCGGAGAAGGGCTGCTGTGGTTTTGGGTAGGGTGCACATCTCAGCGGTGACGGGCATCGAGGATGAACAGAGCACTACCTACGACGAACAGGAGGCTGGCTCCTATTCCCAGCAGGGTTTGGACAACTTTTAGATTGAGAAGGGTTGGAGCTGCGGGATCCCACGGAGGGGGGTCGCTACCCAAGGTCATCACCTCGCTCGCCGCAAACAGGCTGCTCCCCAGCAAAAACAACCAACTGGCCAACTCGTAGCGGTGTTTGCCTCTCATGTCTTCTCCGACTGCAAGTGTTCGTAGGCTTGAGCAGCGGCGGCCATTTCCGCAGCCTTTTTCGAGCGACCTTCACCGCGGCCCCAGCACCGCCCTTGCCCCCAAACTTCCATGGTGAAATGAGGGGGATGCTCCTGGGCGGCCACCAGGCGGTATTCGGGCAGGCTACCCCAAAGGCGTTGGGTCAGTTCTTGCAAGGCTGCTTTGGGGTTGCGCCGAGTGGGGTCTTGGAACCATTGCTCCACTCGTCGGTGTAAGTAGGGATCCAGCCAGGGATGCAGCCTGGGCAGCGTGTAAATACCCCAACTGAGATAAAAGGCTCCCAGGAGAGCCTCGAAAGCATCCGCCAGCCGCCGACCCCGCCCGGCCAAGTCGTTTTGCGAGCTGGATCCCACCTCGAGGTAGCGATCCAAGCCGTGCAGATCCGCCAGTTCTGCCAGGTAAGCATCGCTGGTCAGGTCGGAGCGAATCGCGGTCAGCTCTCCCACCGACAGATGGGGATAGGACTGAAACAAGAATTCCGTAACCAAAATTCGCAGGACAGAATCCCCCAACAACTCCAGCCGATCGTTGTTCCGTCGGCCATCCAGAGAAGGGTGAATCAGAGCCTGATCCAGCAGATCCCAACGCAGTTGTTCCAGCAAAGCCGGATCCCTGAATCCAAGACGAGCCAGCAAATGCTCCAAGGCACGACGGCGGGGCGGGATCAACTCAACCATACACTCAGGTGCTGACGTTGCCTTAGCGGTCAGAACTGCACAGCTTAGGCCCATTTTGACCTGAGCCATCTCACCCAGGCCGGGATCCCCGCTCAGGCGGTAAGCCAGCTATGCTACAGGAGTAGTATAGGCTTTTCGAGGGAGGATCCCTGCATGCCCATCCGCGCCCATTCCCCCATTCCCACGACTCAGATGGAAGTGACCAGCATTCGGCTGGAACGTGAGCTGAAGCAGCGGCTGAAGGCGCTGGCCGGAAATCGGGGCTACCAGGCCCTCATACGGGAAATTCTTTGGAGCTATGTCCTACGCCACTCCCAAGGGGCTGCTGCCCTCAGTCCTGAGGATATTCGGGCCAGCTTCCCGGCCACGGCCCACCAAGCCCAATGCTGCGCTCTCACCGGACGGGCCATTCAACCGCAAGAGCCCATGCTGCTGGGGTGGACCACCGATGGGAAGTTCGTCGCCCTCAGCTCCTCCTGCTTTTAAGTTTTGGAGTCTCTGATACATTCACGCTGAACTCTCCTGGAC
>NZ_JANSHS010000433.1:0-2373 GCF_047461695.1 Synechococcus sp. R6-7 | reverse complement strand
TCAGCAGTGTTCAGCGTAAATGTATCAGCCATGAACTGGCAACACCTCTTCACTCGCGCTTTTTGGGCGGCGACCCTCGCCAGCTTGTGCCTGCCGGGAGCGGTTCTGGCCCAGGCTAACCTGCGGGAGCTCCCCCCCGATCTGGCGGAACAGCTCACCACAGAGCAGATCCTGCAAGCCTGCGCCGCCAACCAAGCCGATACCCTGCCCAGCCCTTTCCCAGACGTGGTGCCAAGCGATTGGGCCTACAAGGCAGTGCTCACCCTCTACTACTGTGGAGCCTACCGAGGGGCCATTCCACCGGAGCAATTCCGGCGCTACCTGGAGCAACAACGGGGATCCCAAACTTAGGTGGGCCTGCACCTCAAGCCGGATACATCTCCTGGATGAGGTGGGCATAGCGCTCAGCCACCGGGTTGCGCTTGATCTTCAGGGTCTGGGTCATAAGGCCGTTTTCCACGCTCAGCGGCTCCGGCAAGAAGCGAAAGTCGCTGACCTGCTCGTCGGGCCGGTAGCCAGGGCGTTCTTGGATGCGGCGGCGCACCTCCTGCAAAATCAAGGTGCGGGTCTGGGGCTGGGCCAGCAGCTCGGCATCCTCAGCCGGGATCCCTTGCTCGGCAGCCCAGGCCTTGAGGGCGTCGAGGTTGGGGTAGATGAGGGCGGCCAATTTTTTCTGGTCTTGCCCGACGATCACGATTTGGCTGATGTAAGGAGACTGCAGACAAGCATCTTCCAGCGGCTGGGGCTCGATGTTCTCCCCATTGAGTAGGACAATGACATCCTTGGCTCTGCCGGTGATCACCAGTTGCCCATCGGGGGTGAGCCAGCCCAGATCCCCGGTTTCAAACCAGCCGTCGGAGCTGAGCACCTTGGCGGTGGCTTCCGGGTTGTTGTAGTAGCCCATCATCACCTGCGGGCCACGGGCCAGGATTAGTCCTTTTTCTCCAGGGGGCAGCGGCTGTCGAGTTTCAGGATCCACAATGCGAAACTCCGTCCCCGGCAGAGGGGGGCCAGCCGTACCGCGCACATTGTTGTCTGGACGCCGCGCGCACAACACCGGCGAAGTTTCGGTGAGGCCGTAGCCATTCAAGATGGAAATGCCCACCACCTCGTAGAACAGATCCAAGTAGGCAGGCAGGGATCCACCGCCGCTGATGGCATGTTGAAAATTGGGGCCCAACGCCCGTCGTACCTTGCGGTAGATCAGCACATCGGCCAATCGGTGCAGGGGCCAGAGCAGCCAATGTTGCAGGCGAGCCTGCAGGCGCACCCAGGGGCTGACTCCGTAATGCAAAATCGACTGGTTGCGAGCTATCCGTCCAGAGAGCACGTGGCTCTCGCTCACGGCCATCAGAGCGCGGATCAGCCGCTGCATCAGGGGGCTTTTCTCTTTGAATTGCCGTTGGATCCCTTCATAAACGGTTTCCCAAATCCGCGGCACTGCCACCAGAAAATGGGGGTGCTCCTGTTGGAAATCTTGTTTGATAAAGCGAGGGCTGGTATAGACCAGCATGCAGGCACGGCTGAGGAGAAAATACTCGCAAGCCCGCTCATAAGAGTGCCAAGTGGGCAGAATGGTCAACACCTTATTCCCCGGTTGTGGCTGTACAACCACGCCCAAGTTCTCCACCTGGTGCATCAGGTTGCCGTGGCTGAGCATCACCCCCTTGGGCCGACCGGAGGTGCCGGAGGTGTAGATGATGGTGGCCAGTTGGGATCGCTCCAGCTTTGGGGGTTGGTAGGTGTGTTCCCGACCCTTTTGCAGCCATTGGGAAAAGTTCAGCACCCCTGCTTCCTGCTCATCGGAAAGCAACAGCAGCCGTTCCAGGCCCAGCTCCTGCACATCCGGCCGGATCCGCCTCAGAGTCTTCAGATCCTGAGCAATCAGGGCCGTGCTACCGGAGTGGCGCAAGATGTAGCCCAGCTCACTGGGATCCGCCACAGCGCTGCGGGGCACATTCACAGCTCCCGTGAACATCGTGGCCAGATCGGCCATCAGCCAGCGGGGGGAGTTATCGGCAAAAATGGCCACCCGATCCCCCGGGCAAATGCCCAAAGCCTGCAGGCCAGCCGCCAGGGTTTGAATGCGGCGAAACAGCTCTCCATAAGACATCTCGAAAACTGGCTGCGCGTGGGGATCCCGTAGGGCAACCTGACCGGCAAACTCTTCCGCCAGCACTTGCCAAACGTTCAGCAGCGTCGTCTCAGGGGCAGTGGGAGTAGCAGAAGCGGCAGCAGTTGTCATAGTCTGTACCGTAAATTACGTTTACAGTCTATTAAACCCAGCCTCTCTCCCCAGGTGTCGCTAGGACAGTTCCCAGCCTGTCACCCCATTCACCATCTTCCCCTTGCGGGGAAAAGGTAGGGATCAAC
>NZ_JANSHS010000432.1:0-967 GCF_047461695.1 Synechococcus sp. R6-7 | reverse complement strand
CCCCAGCACCACCCCATCCAGCACCAAGTTGGCCAGGGAAGCAAAGGGCAACTGCGGCCACTGCAACTGCGGCAAACCGGTGGGGATAGGGCCAATGCGCCGCAAATCCCAATCGGCCATGAACAAGCTGGCCGCCAGCGTTCCCAACACCAAAGCCACCAACTGCGGCGGCACCACCCGTCGCCAGGGCTTGGGATAGCCAAAAAGGATGGCAAGCGTCAGCAGCCCCAGCCCCAGCTCTGGCATCTTGAGGTTGAGCAGGTAGGTCGGCAGGTTCTGCACCGCCCCAATCACTCCCCCCTGGCTGGCGTGGCCCAAAAGCGGCGGGATCTGCAGCAAAATCATGATCCAGCCGATCCCGGACATAAAGCCGGAGATAACGCTGTAGGGCATGAGGGTGATGTATTTACCCAGTTTCAGGGATCCAAACAACACCTGAAACAAGCCCCCCAGCATCACCACGGTGAAGGCCGGCCCCAGCCCCTGCTCCGGATAGCGGGCTGTAACATTAGCAACCACCGCCGTCATCATCACAGTCATCGGCCCGGTGGGTTCGGAGATGAGCGTGGGCGTACCCCCAAACAGAGCCGCAAAAAAGCCCACGCATACTGCTCCGTACAAGCCCGCCACCGGCCCTGCCCCCGAAGCCACCCCAAAGGCCAAGGCCATCGGCAAGGAAACAATCGCCGTCGTCAACCCGCCGAAGAGATCCCCGCGCCAGTTGTCTAGGCTCAGACGTCGGTGCCAATCCAGAAATCTCTTGCCGCCGGACTGTTGTTCTTTCGCTTGGCTCAGCATGCCCCAAAGCCCTCCACGCTATGGGCAGCCTATCATTGAACGTTACTATAGAGATCATGCTAGAGAATAGATTTTCTTCTATAGTTTCCCTCAAGGATTCCCCTCCAAGCGAGGGCATGGGGCTTGAGCCGGTAGAGTTGTGTAAACTACCCGACACCCGCGCTATGCG
>NZ_JANSHS010000431.1:0-1648 GCF_047461695.1 Synechococcus sp. R6-7 | reverse complement strand
ACGCGAAAGGACTCCGTCCCGCTTACGCGAACAGCCTGGCCCAGTCCTCCCGGCCACGACTGAGGAAAAAGGACTCCGTCCCGCTGACGCGATAGGCTGCCAAGCGGACTTGGGTTTTGCGGATCCCACGCAGGGTGGTTTCCTGTTGCTCGCTTTCGGGATCCTGATCCAGACGTAACAAGGCTTGCACAATGGCTTCCGTTGTTTCAGAGCCCAGAGCACAGCTCGACTGGGCCAACATTCCCAGATCAAAGCCAAAGGTTTCAGATAGGAAAAAGAGACCAGCTTTGTAGGCAATTAAGCTGTAGTAGCGAAAGTAGCCAACAATCTGCAAGACCAGAGCCGACTGGCGGTGTTGTAGGGC
This sequence comes from Synechococcus sp. R6-7, assembly GCF_047461695.1. Taxonomy (NCBI): domain Bacteria; kingdom Bacillati; phylum Cyanobacteriota; class Cyanophyceae; order Synechococcales; family Synechococcaceae; genus Synechococcus; species Synechococcus sp. R6-7. The sequence goes on along the minus strand of NZ_JANSHS010000431.1, from coordinate 1,284 downwards.
TGCCTCGGCCAACAAGCGGTACTGCTTGAGCAGGTTGTAGCCGCTGCGGATGTCTCGCGCGTTGTTCGCGTTAGCGGTGCGGAGCACTGATGACGGCCCGCAGATAGGTGTTGAAAAACTTGATCACCCACCCCGCTACCGTGAGTTGTTGGGCTTCCAGGGCGCGGATCCCCAGTTCCCGGCTGTGAATGGCCACCAGGGTGCTTGCCTGGCGCATGCCGTTTAGCCCCTCGGCAAACAAGGCTTGATACTGCCGCAGGATCTTCAGCTCCAGCCAGGATCCCTCTGCCTCAATCTGGCTCAAGAGTCCCTTATCCACCGAAGCAAAGTCTGGATCCCGCCGCAGAGCCGGGGTAAAGAGAAACCAGGCAGGGGGCAGTTGTGCTTTGTGAGCAGCATAGAAGACCCACAGAGACTTCAAGCTGTCCAAGGCTTCCAGGAGAATGCTCCCCTCCTGCTGACGGAGAGCACTGGTGGCGATGCTTTTGATTTCATCCAGAGCCGAGAGGCAGCGCTGATGAGCTGGCGAGCATTCGCCCATTGGAGAGTGCTGCTCTGTTGCTATGCCTACGGCACCCTGTATTCCTGCGCATCGCTGTTGCTGCACAACGTTGTCGTGACGAGGCCGCAGTTGCAGTGAACAACGGGAGAAATAGCCCCTCTTGGATCCGGAGTCCGATCCTGATCTCCTGGAAGCAAGGGATCCCAGGATGACCTGCCGCACCTGCTGCTCAATGCGATGGATAATCGAGGCCGGTTGCAAGAAGTGAAACACGAAGCGAAAGTAGGGGATCAGCATCAAAAACGAAGCTGTGCCCAGCAGCAGATTCAGCCCGACGAGCAACCCTGGAGGGTGTTGCTCCGCAACGCCAACACGAACGTAAAAGCCCAGGGCTGCCGAACTCCACAAACTGACCACATTGGCCAGAATCAGGAAAAAGAAGAGGTAGAAATTGACTTTCTCGCGCAAAAACAGCTCCGTGACCTTTGGCGTGAAGCGATCCGCGCTCAACTGCACCACAATGGCCACCACCGAGAGGGTAAAGCCCAACACTCCCGACAACACTTGGGCCAAGGTGGCCACAAATTCCTGCAAAGCTTCTGTATCCTGCGTGGATCCCGCCCGAACCAGGTTCAACCCGCTCTGGATCCAGCGGTGCCCACCCCAAGCCCAAAGCAAACCTGCCCCCACCACTGCAGCACTCCAGGGCAGAAAGCGGGGGCGACGCCCAACAAAGCCTGGATCTGTGTGTCTCTGATACATTTACGCTGAACACTGCTGAA
>NZ_JANSHS010000430.1:0-8037 GCF_047461695.1 Synechococcus sp. R6-7 | reverse complement strand
CAGGAGAGTTCAGCGTGAATGTATCAGCTACCAGGTTGGCTGCACTGTGTTATCTACACCTGAGGTACAACCATGAACTTCTCTCCTTCTGGGTCTGAGACCGCTTCGGTTTACTTGCCGGCCCCCACGGCTTTCCAGACGGAAATGATTGTCGGGCAGGTGTTCCGACAGGATGTGCTGGGCGATATCCGCAAGGGTTGGAATGGCTTTGTGGAATCGGGCCAAATTTGGGCGCTTTTGATAGGGATCGTGGCGGGCTACATGCTCAAGAGCATCACCAGCTCCCACTAGAGCCTTGTCGCCATTGCTCTAGCTGGATCCATTGGGCCTGGGCCGGCGGGGTTTTGGCCGTCGGCGGTCGGTTTCTGTGTTTTTTCTCCACAACTGCAGTGGGGTCTTCCTACGGTGGTCAATCCTTCTCCCCATTCTTCCGGTTCCCAGCCAATGTCTGAGCCGACGGTAACTTCCACCCCTCGCCCCTGGAGCCAACGCTTCGAGGGATCCCTGCATCCTGCCATCGCCCGCTTCAACGCCAGCATCGGCTTCGACATCCGCCTGCTGCCCTACGATGTGGCCGGATCCCTGGCTCATGTGCAGATGTTGGCCGCTTGTGGCATCCTGACCCAGCAAGAGGCCGACCAGATCCGGTGGGGATTGGAGCAGATCCAACAGGAAGCGGCTGCCGGCACCTTCCGGCCCGATCCAGAGGCAGAGGATGTCCACTATGCCGTCGAGCGTCGTTTGGTGGCTTTGGTGGGGGAAGTGGGAAAAAAACTGCATACCGGGCGCTCCCGCAACGACCAAGTGGCCACCGATCTGCGCCTCTATCTGCGGGATCAGATCGATCACCTTCGTCAAGCCCTCTGGGAGCTGCGCGGAGTTTTGTTGGACTTGGCTGAGCGGCATCTGGAGACAATCCTGCCCGGCTACACCCATCTGCAACGGGCTCAGCCGATTAGCTTGGCCCACCACCTCTTGGCCTATGAAGAAATGTTCTGGCGAGACTGGCAACGGCTGGGGCGGGTGCGGGAAGAGGTGAATGTCTGCCCCCTCGGATCCGGGGCTTTGGCCGGCACTTCCCTGCCCATCGATCGGCAGCTCACCGCCCATCTGCTGGGATTTGAGCGGATCAGCGCCAACAGCTTGGATGCCGTCAGCGACCGGGACTACCTGGTGGAGTTCCACGCTGCCGCCAGCTTGATTTTGGTGCATCTCAGCCGCCTTTCGGAAGAGATGATCCTCTGGGCTTCCCAGGAGTTCGGCTTTGTCACCCTCACCGATGCCTGTGCCACCGGCTCCAGCCTCATGCCCCAGAAGAAAAATCCCGATGTGCCGGAGTTGGTGCGCGGCAAGGCGGGGCGGGTGTTTGGCCATCTCCAGGCTTTGTTGGTCACCTTGAAGGGGCTGCCGCTGGCCTACAACAAAGATCTCCAAGAAGACAAAGAGGGACTATTCGACACGGTCGATACCCTGAAAGCCTGCCTAGAGGCGATGACCCTTCTGCTGCGGGAAGGGATCCAATTTCAACCTGAGCGCATGGCCGCTGCTGTGCAGGAAGATTTCTCCAACGCCACCGATGTGGCCGATTACCTGGTGCGCAAAGGGATCCCCTTTCGCACAGCCCATGATTTGGTGGGGCAGATTGTGCGCATTTGTTTGGCAGAGGGGATCCTGCTGCGGGATCTGCCCTTGGAGCGCTGGAAAACCTTCCACCCGGCCTTTGAGGCGGACATTTTGACGGCCATTGAGCCCCGCCAGGTGGTGGCCACGCGGCTCAGCGCCGGGGGAACGGGCTTTGCTGTGGTGCGAGAAGCCCTGCAACGGGCCCAGGCCCGCCACCAGCAGCCAGAGCCATCGGAAGAAACTCCACAAACTTAAACTGAACTCAAGGAGAGTTTGCAATTCTTGGGTTCTTCTCGCCAGTGTGTGCCATCCTGAGGTTCTCAGCCATCCAACCCAACTCCCAGCCTGTTGGCCTCTTCCCTGGGTATCGTTCCATGTTGGATAACCTCACCGCCCACGTCCTCGAAAATGCGGCCAAGCGTCGCTGGCGAGAACGCGCCTACAGCCGATTTTTGCAAGATTGGCGACGGCAAGTGGTGCTGCTGCGCCGTCAACGGGCCGGCGAATTTGGCCCACCCCTGGGGGATCCCTCTTGTGTTTTCAGTGCCCACTCGGCTTGGTTGCGCTGTGCCGTCCATCCCCAAGGGCCGTGCCAGGGTTGCCCCCACTATGCCCCCGTCACCCCTCCAAAGCCAGAGCCACCTCTGGGTTCACTCGATGGACGGGTCTGACCGCGCCACACTGGTGGCCGAACATTTTCAGCAGCGGCGGCCTCTGCGGAACGGCCTGCCCGTTGCGCCCCAATGGCATCCGCTGTAGCTAAGTTGAGGGATCCCCGGCCAACTTGTGCCAGAATAAAAGAACGGTAACTCCATCGGCAAAGGCGAGATTCATGGCCCTCTACCTCTCGGCAGACCACATTCGCAGCATCCGTCAGCACGGCGAACAAGCCTTTCCCCACGAGAGCTGCGGCATTTTAATTGGGGAAATCCGGGGGTCCGACAAGATCATCCACGAGCTTTGGTCGGTGACCAACACCTGGGATCAAGCGGAAAACCCTCTGGCAGACGGGGAATCCAGCCGCCGCCGCTTTTTGATCGATCCGGCGGATTTCAAGCGGGCCAACGACCATGCGGTGCGCAAAGGGCTGGGGATCCTGGGCACCTATCACTCCCATCCCAACCATGCGGCCATCCCCTCCGAGTTTGATCGGCAGCATGCTTTTCCTTGGGGCTTTTCCTGTGTGATCGTCAGTGTGCGCGAGGGCAAGGCAGAAGAGGTGGTGAGCTGGGTTTTGGATGAGCAGGAGCAGCCCCAACGGGAGCCGATGCAGATGCTGGAAGACATTCGCATCCCCCCGCTCCCGGCTTTGGCAAGCTAGAGTCGTTTGGGCTTTGCCGCTGTTTGAGGCTGAAATTCACGGCTAAGTTCAGTTGGGATCCTTGAAAGCTGGGATGGGCGCCACCGGAAAAAGCGGTAGTCTAGTGCTGAACCTTGTCTGTAACATAGCTGAATCCTCAAAGTCAGTAGACAGCCCCAACAAGATCGACAAACGGATAGGTCAGCCCAGATCCTCTGGATCCTCAAAAGTCTCCAGTAGATACCCAAGATCTCTCCCCGAACTCCCATGGCAACCAAAGTTCTGATCCCCTCTCCCCTGCGCCCCTACACCGACAACCTGGAAGCTGTCGAGATCGAGGGCAGCAATGTTGGCGAAGTGATGGGCAACCTCATCGCCCGCTATGGCGAGCTGAAGCGCCACCTCTACACCGAGGATGGGAAGCTGCGCAATTTTGTCAATGTCTACCTCAACGACGAGGATGTGCGCACGTTGCCCCAAGGCAACAACACCCCCGTGGGAGAGCAAGCCGTTATCAGCATCGTTCCTGCTATTGCCGGAGGGTTGTGAGCATGTTGAACCTGGACACCAGCCAAGTCAGCCTCTCCCGCGAGGAGATGGAGCGGTTTTCTCGGCATTTGATCCTGCCCGAGGTGGGCCTGGAAGGACAGAAGCGGCTGAAAGCCGGAAAGGTGCTGTGCATCGGCACAGGCGGGCTTGGCTCGCCCCTGTTGCTGTACTTGGCGGCAGCCGGCGTGGGGCGGATCGGCATCGTCGATTTTGATGTGGTGGATGTGTCCAACCTGCAGCGGCAGGTGATCCACGGCACCTCCTGGGTGGGCAAGCCGAAGGTGGAATCGGCCAAGAACCGCATCCTGGAGATCAACCCCCACTGTCAAGTGGATGTTTACAACACCGCCCTGAAGGCCCACAACGCACTGGAGCTGTTTGCCAACTATGACGTGATTGTGGATGGCACCGATAACTTCCCCACCCGTTACCTGGTGAACGATGCCTGTGTGTTGACGGGCAAGCCCAATGTCTACGGCTCGATCTTCCGCTTCGAGGGACAAGCGACGGTCTTCAACTACGAAGATGGGCCCAACTACCGGGATCTCTACCCCGAGCCGCCCCCACCAGGACTGGTGCCCTCCTGCGCCGAAGGGGGAGTGTTGGGGATCCTCCCCGGCATCATCGGTGTTATTCAAGCTACCGAAACCGTGAAGATCCTGCTGGGCGTGGGCACAACCCTGAGCGGGCGGCTGCTGCTTTACGATGCCCTGAACATGAGCTTCCGGGAGCTGAAGCTGCGCAAAAACCCCGCCACTCCTCCCATCACCCAGCTTATCGACTATGAGCAGTTCTGCGGGATCCCGCCAGCCCAAGCCACAGAACAAGCTGGCCAGACAGAGATCCCCGAGATCACTGTGGCCGAGCTGAAAGCGCGGATGGATGCTCACCAAGACTTTGTGTTGGTCGATGTGCGCAACCCGAACGAGTGGGAGATAGGCCGGATCCCTGGTGCTCACCTGATCCCCCTGCCCCAAATTGAAAACGGCGACGGGGTGGAGCAGGTGCGTCGCCTCCTTAACGGCTCAGAGCTGATCGTCCACTGCAAGAGTGGGGCACGCTCGGCCAAAGCCCTGAAGATCCTACAAGCTGCTGGGATCCAAGGAAAAAACCTGCGCGGGGGGATCCTCGCCTGGGCAGAGGCTTACGATCCCTCGATTCCCAAGTACTGACTCTGCCTTGGGATCCCTACCTGTCGCCCGGTTTGCTCTAGCATAGATCCGGCAGATCCGGTGCCCAGAGCCGGCTGTGCCAGGTTTTCCCTTTTTGCGTCCCCTTTTCCATGAGTGCCATCCCGCAGGCCGAGACAGAAACGATCTTCCACTCCATCCCCGAAGCCCTCGAAGACCTCAAGTGTGGTCGCATGGTCATCGTGGTCGACGACGAAAACCGAGAAAACGAAGGGGATCTGGTCTGTGCTGCCCAGTTTGCCACGCCCCAAGCTATCAACTTCATGGCCACCTACGGGCGGGGCCTTATCTGCCTGGCCATGCAGGGATCCCGCCTCGATGAGCTGAAGATCCCGCTGATGGTGGGGCAGAACACCGACAGCAACCAAACTGCCTTCACCGTCAGCATTGATGCTGGGCCAGAGGCTGGAGTTTCCACCGGCATTTCCGCTGCCGATCGCTCTCGCACCATTCAGGCGGCCATTCACCCGCACACGCGACCGGAAGATCTGCGCCGGCCTGGGCATGTCTTTCCGCTGCGGGCACGGGAGGGCGGAGTACTCAAACGGGCTGGCCATACGGAAGCAGCGGTGGATCTGGCGATGTTGGCCGGGCTGTATCCGGCAGGGGTGATTTGCGAGATCCAAAACCCGGATGGCTCCATGGCCCGCCTGCCCCAGTTGATCGAATATGCCCGTCAGCACGATTTGAAGATCATCACCATCGCCCACCTCATCGAGTACCGCCTGCGCACCGAACAACTGGTTCACCGAGAGGCTGCCGCCACCCTGCCAACGGAGTTTGGCCAGTTTCGGGTTTACGGCTACCGCGATAGCCTCAACCAAGTCGAGCACCTGGCCCTGGTGAAAGGGGATCCGGCCCAATTTGCCGCTGAGCCCGTCCTGGTGCGCGTCCATGTGGAGTGTCCCCTAGGGGATGCGCTGGGATCCCTGCGCTGCGATTGTCGCCGCCAATTGACAGCGGCCCTGAAGATGATCGGCCACCAGGGCAAGGGGGTGCTGGTGTACCTGCGCCGGCAAGAGCAGGAGCTGAGTCTCATCGAGCAAATCAAGTCCTACGCCCGGCAAGATCTGGGACTTTCTGAAACCGCGCCACCGGTGGCGATGGACTTGCGCGATTACGGCATCGGCGCCCAGATCCTACGGGATGTAGGGGTGCGCAAAATGCGCCTGATCAGCAACACCTCTCGCCACATCAGCGGCTTGAAAGGATTTGGCCTGGAAGTGGCCGAGCGCGTGCCCCTGCTGGTGGAAGAGCCGGATCTCAATTTGCATGTGGAGCCGTCCTGTTCCCTGAAACTGTTGCTGCACGACGCTGGCGCAACCGATTCCGGCTCAAGCCTGTAGCGCGTTGTAGGGCCGAGGGCTATGGTGGAACAAAGACTGGGGTGCAGCCGGCTCGCCATCCACCACATAAGCCTTGGATCCCCAGCCCCAGAAAGACCAGAAAGGACGTTCGGGCCCCGATGGAGCCGTCATTGCTATGCGACGCTTCCGCTCTGGTGACAGGGGTGCGGAGCACTGGCGCGCCGGCGAGACGGAGTCCCTGGCTGTGGGGCTCAAGAGTTGCTTCGGCAAGACGGGAATGTCGGATCCCACCTGCGACCACACTTCATAGCCCTGAGGGCGCACCACCACCAGGCTGATCAGGGATCCGTGATCCATGTCGTAGCGGCAACTGGCGATGGCCTCTTGCAGCTGAGAAAAGCCCCGGTTGAAGACGTAAAAGTGGTCTTGGAAGCGGATGGCCTCCCAGAAACCTTCCCGTGTAACCGCCACATAGTCATGATCGGCGGAGGCGTAGTCGAGGATCACCATACGTGTAAAGACTGATCAGCGATGAATCAAAGTGAGTAAGCTTTTACCGTATTTCCACTTAAACGCGATATCGGGCAGCCTGTCATCCGCAAAATGGCTCACCTGCAACAAGGCTTAATGGGTTTCTTTGCCTTGCAAACTGCTACTGCTTGCGTCCCCATCTCCTCCGGCTCCAGGGATCCCACCCAGTTCCCGTCGCAGCTCGGCCATGGCTGCTTCTCCGATGTGGGGGGTGGCGCAGACTAGGTTGGGTGTGCGGATTAGATCGGCTCGGGCTTGGCGCACCAAGGCGCGCAGGGTAGGGTAGCTGGCCTCATCGCAAATCAGCGTATGGGCGCGGCGGATTAGGGATCCCACCCGTTCCGTATCCGAGATCACTGCCGTCAGCACCAGCAGGTCTCCCCACAGACTGTAGACAATCACCTCGGCAACCTCCAGCAGGGCAGTGCTGATGCTCACCAGCCCCAGACAGGCGTAGGAAGGCAATTGGCGGATCAGGGCAATTTCACGGGCGTAGTCAGACACCTCCACCGTCAGAACACGGGCCCCTCGCGGCTGGGCAATGGCTTCGACGGCGCTGAGAAAATAGTGCAGCGTCACCACAGTGCCGGAATGGATCTGATCCAGAACGGTGGCCAGCTCCTCCAGGGGCACCAACTGGACCCGGATGCCCAAAGTCTGCTGGATTTGCTGGGCCATCAGTTGTCCTGTACCCAAATCCCGGTTGGGCACACACACCAGCACTTGGGCACTGCAGCGCAATCGCCAATCGATCTCCGCTAGCAGCAGATCCCGCACCTGCTCCAAAGAAAACCCCTGCTGCAGCAGCTGGTCGATGCCCTGGCGCACCTGCTCCAGGACCTGTCGGGATCGATCCAGGTTTTCCCCCAGGCCGCGAGAGTAGTTAACCACCTGGCGGGCGGAGCGGCTCACGTAAATGCCAGATCCAGCGCGGGTTTCCACCAGGCCCATAGCCTCCAATTGGTGGTAAACCTTGTGGATGGTATTGCGGTGCAGGCCTGTTTGCATAGCCAATTGACGGGTGCTGGGCAGGCGGTAGCCGGGAGGAAATTGCCCGCAGGCGATGGCAAAGCAGAGCAAATTAAAAAGCTGTACGGAGCCAGGGATCCCACTCTCCGGCTGGATGGAAATGCGCATCATGGCCCGTTTTTCTCCCTTTGACAACGCCGTTGCGAGCCCGTTTCTGGGCTACGTAAGAATCCCTCGACTTCAGTCGGCGGGAGTGTCAACTGCCTGCAAGATAGCGCCGACGCCGGATAGACAAGCTCCAGAGGAGATCGGGATTGAGAGCCCTATTCGGGGATGCGGTGCATCCGGCTGGGATCCCAACTTAAAGTCACCTCCGTCCCTTCCGGCAACTGCTGCAAATTCAGGCCGGGGTTGGGTTGCACAGCCAAAAGTTTCACCTCACAGCCCGACACCCATACCTGATAGCGAATGAAAGCCCCTAGATAAGCAGTGTCGCAAATCCGTCCCCGCAAGCGGCAGTGGCCATCGGGGATCCCTTCTTCAGCTTACTAGCGCAGGAGCCCCGCAC
>NZ_JANSHS010000429.1:0-1148 GCF_047461695.1 Synechococcus sp. R6-7 | reverse complement strand
GTACCGGAAGGTGCGGCTGGATCACCTCCTTTTAGGGAGACCTACCTTGGGGCATCTGAGGGGAGTTAGACCACCCTCAGGCCAGCAAAGGTTATCCCAGGTCGGTCGGGGTTGAAGGGATGGTTGACTGGGGTTCTGGAGGGGAACCGAGGGGAGGGCTATTAGCTCAGGTGGTTAGAGCGCACCCCTGATAAGGGTGAGGTCCCTGGTTCGAGTCCAGGATGGCCCACTGTTTGTCCTGGAGAAGGGAGAGCTAGCAAGCTAGAAGCGAGCTGGCCAAGCTGAGGGCAAAGCCAGAGGGTGGGTGCAGTCTGGATTGGGGGTATAGCTCAGCTGGTAGAGCGCTGCCTTTGCACGGCAGAAGTCAGCGGTTCGAGTCCGCTTACCTCCACCACTTTGGTGAGGAGCCGGGAAGGGGTTCTCCAGTTGGATAGGTTGACGACCGGGCTAGAGGTTTGGATCCGAGCACAAGCCTCCAGCCGGGTTGAGCCGGCCAGCACTTTGAAAACTGCATAGCAAGAGAGCAGCATGCTTCTGGGTTGAGCCCTCCGAGCCTTGGCTTGGGGGAAGCAGCAGCAACCTGGGGGCATGAGGCAGGTAGAACACCAATGTTACGTGAGGTGAAAAGGTCAAGTCAGTTAAGGGCGCACGGTGGATACCTAGGCACGCAGAGGCGAGGAAGGGCGTGTTACCGACGAAACGCTGCGGGGAGCTGGACAAAAGCGGTGATCCGCAGGTGCCCGAATGGGGCAACCCGGCAAGGCGCAAGCCTTGTCACCTTTGGCTGAATCCATAGGCCAAAGGGGCGAACGCGGCGAACTGAAACATCTTAGTAGCCGCAGGAAAAGAAAACAAAAGTGATTTCCTCAGTAGCGGCGAGCGAACGGGAAAGAGCCTAAACCGCTCAGCTACGGCTGGGCGGGGTTGTGGGACGGCCAAACGGCAGCCGGCGGGCTAGGGGAAGCAGCTGGAATGCTGCACCAGAGAAGGTGAAAGTCCTGTAGCCGAAAGCTCAAAGGCGCCGGCCGGATCCCGAGTAGCATGGGGCAGGGGAAATCCCGTGTGAATCGGCGAGAACCATCTCGTAAGGCTAAATACTCCTGCGTGACCGATAGTGAACCAGTACCGTGAGGGAAAGGTGAAAAGAA
>NZ_JANSHS010000428.1:0-1612 GCF_047461695.1 Synechococcus sp. R6-7 | reverse complement strand
GAGATCTGCAGGTTACTTCGAGCGCCGGTCATGTTCGGTGGCTACAGGTTTGGGATAGACCAGGGCAAGGCTGGTTTCGGGTTTTGTTCCTCTTGCCATTTGCGAACTGAGGTGCTGGCCCCAGGGCAGCTTGGCCTCCCGCCGATGGAACCGAACGCCAACGGCTCTCGTCTGCAAGTGCCGGTAGCCGGAGATACCGCTCTGCCCAAGGGTTTCTGGCTTAATGGGGTGTCGCAAGTTACAGCCTGTTCACAAATTAAGGGATACAAAACTTAAGGGATACAAAACATCGTGTTTCTGAGGCTTGACTCCGATGAGGTTTAGAACAAGTAGGTTTACAACCGTATCCGTAGCCCCTCAATAGGCTGTACCTGCATCTTTGGCCCCCTCGCACCTTGCAAGGATTAGCTTAGGGAGAATGGATTATGGCTTCGTCTCAACCCTCTGACTCGAACACCAAGGCTCTGAGCCGCCGTCAGCTTCTCAAAGTGGGAGCCGCAGCCCTTGGGGGCGGTCTGCTGGCGGCAGGGGGCGCCCAAGCTCAGCGCAAACCCTCTCCCACCCTGATCGTGGCTCAGGGATCCGGTCTGGATCGCGTTTCCTACGCTACCAACTGGTATGCCCAGGCGGAACATGGCGGCTTCTATCAGGCGGTGGCGACCGGCATCTACCGCGAGCATGGCCTGGATGTAACCATCAAGATGGGTGGCCCCGGCATCAACATCACCCAAGTTTTGGCCGGTGGAGCTGCCGAGTTTGCCATGGGGGGAAGCACAGGGGTGATCAATGCTGTGCGAGAAGGGATCCCTTTGGTGTGTGTGGCAGCCATTTTCCAGAAAGACCCGCAGATCATCATGACCCACCCCGGCACCCAGCGCCTTGAAGAGCTCAAGGGCCGGCCCATTTTCGTCTCGAAAGGGGGGCTTGCCACCTACTGGCCCTACCTAAAGGCCCGCTTTGGCTTCACCGACGATCAGGTTCGTCCCTACAACTTCAACCCCGGCCCCTTTTTGGCGGATCCCAGCTCAGCTCAGCAAGGCTATCTGACATCCGAGCCTTTTGCCATCCAACGGGAAGGGGGATTTGAGCCGGTGGTCTTCCTCCTGGCGGATTTGGGCTACAAACCCTATGCCACCACCATCGAAACCCGTCGCCAACTGGTGGAAACCAAGCCCGACTTGGTGGAGCGATTCGTGGATGCCTCTATCAAAGGCTGGTACAGCTTCTTGGAGGATCCCCGTCCGGCCTATCGCTTGATCAAGCAGGACAACCCGGAGATGACCGATGCCCAGTTGGCCTACAGCTTCGAGAAACTGCAGGAGTACGGCATCATCTTGTCCGGCGATGCGCTGGAAAAAGGCATTGGCGCCATGACCGACAAACGCTGGCAAGACTTCTTCGACAGCATGACGGTGGCCGGCGTATTTGAGCCAACCATCAACTACCGGGCTGCCTACACACTGGACTTCGTCAATAAAGGCACTGCCTACTACACTGCCTGACGGACTTCCACCCTTGGCGCTTCTCAGCCCAAGGGATCCCCCCTCGCCCCCAGCCCCTCTTCCACCAAGGGAGAGGGGAACTATAGTCATTTCAAACTAGATTGAGACAC
>NZ_JANSHS010000427.1:0-1336 GCF_047461695.1 Synechococcus sp. R6-7 | reverse complement strand
TTAATTCCACTTCCCCGAAGGGAAGCGACTGATTCATTAATAGTAAGTATCACCACTGATTGTGGCAATACTTGGATACGATTAGCATCTTATGGTAATAATACAGGCCCGAGTCCATTGGCTACAGCACCTGATATGACCACTGCATTTGTACCTACCCCATCACAATGGGCAACCAAGACAATAGATTTAAGCCCGTATGCTTCTCAAACCGCCGCCAGAATCAGATTCCAATTGCGAAGTGGATGGGGAAATGTTACTTATCTGGATTTATTTAATACCTCCAACTGTTAGCGATGGCTACCAACGATAACATGATGGGTACTTCTATGAGTACACCAACCACCGTGGCTAACGACGCACCTGAATTAAGACCAAAAAGTGATATGGCCACGGCAACTGCGAGTTCAAAAAAATTACTGGCACCAATCATCGCAGCTGGTGCACAAATCGGATGTGATAAACGGAGCAATTTTCCACCCAGCCAGGTTATAAAAAATATGAAGTATGTTTGAATGGTCAGTGGTATGGCTATCAACAAAATGGTGTATGGATGATCCAGTATGTGTTCGCCCTGAAAGGCAAAGAGTAAAACCAGGGTTGAAAGCAATGCTAGTATGGAAACAGGACGAAGTGCCGGAAGAAATTTTTGTTCAAACCAATCCTTTCCTTTTCGTTGAGGCAATATCCGATTGGTCAGATAACCCGTAGTTAGCGGTATAACAACAAACACAACCACCGAAGTAATCAGTACTTCATACGGTATCTGTATGTTGGTTACTCCCAGCAGCCATTTTACAATGGGTACAAATGCAACCGGCAGAATAAGATCGTTGACTGAAACTTGTATTAACGTATAATTGGCATCGCCTTTTACCAAATAACTCCACACAAACACCATGGCTGTGCAGGGTGCGGCACCCAGCAGAATGGCGCCTGCCAGGTACTGGTCTGCATCTTCCGGAGTGATCCAGGTAGCATACAGATTTTTAAAGAAAATCCATCCAAACAATGCCATGGTGAAAGGTTTGATCAGCCAGTTTACAGTAACTGTCAGCGCCAGCCCTTTCCAATTTTTTGAAACACCGCCTATCGATGAAAAATCAATCTGTAGCATCATCGGGTAGATCATCATCCAAACCAACACCGCTACCGGAATGTTGATGGTATATATCTGCCAGCTTTCAAGCACCGAAACAGAATTCCCCAGTATTTTCCCAAGACCAATGCCTGCAGCAATGCATAGCGAGACCCAAACGGTAAGGTATTTTTCAAAAAACTTCATGGGTTGAAATTTAATTACAGCGTTTCCATTAATTCCACTTCCCCGAAGGGA
>NZ_JANSHS010000426.1:0-878 GCF_047461695.1 Synechococcus sp. R6-7 | reverse complement strand
TGCGAAGCAGTCAGGGTCGGGTAGTTTACCCTCACCTGATATGAAAGCTCAGCTTCCGGTGACGATTTTGACAGGTTTTTTGGGCAGTGGCAAAACCACGCTGCTCAAGCGCATCTTGGAAGAGGAGCATGGGTTGCGCATTGGGGTTATCCTCAACGAGTTTGGCGAGATTTCCATCGATGGCGAGTTGGTCAACATGCCCGAGGGGGGGCTGATGCAGCTCAACAATGGTTGCCTCTGCTGCACGGTGCGAGAGGATTTTGAACGGGCGGCCCGCCAGCTGCTCCAGCATGCCCAGGCGTTGGACTATCTGGTGGTGGAAACCAGCGGCGTGGCGGATCCCAGGCAGGTGACCGAGCTATTTGTGCAGAGGGTCTTTCATGAGGAGTTGCGCCTGGATGGCGTGGTGACCTTGGTTGACGGTGCCGAATACTGGCGCAATTTCCAGCGCTCGCAAACCGCCGCCCACCAGATCGGCAGCGCTGACATTTTGTTGCTCAATAAGGTGGATTTGATCGACGAAGCCGAACGAGAGCGGATCCTTCTGGATCTGCGCCGCTACAACCCCGCTGCCCCTTGCCTGCTCACCACCCATGCCCAGGTGCCTCTGGCCCGCATCTTGGATGTGCATGCCTTCCGCCCAGAATTGTGGGATCCCAGGCTCCCCAATGCAGAGACTGAGGCCCACCCCAGCCATCACCTCGAGGAAGACGGGATCCAATCGGTGAGCTTTCAACTGCAGCAGCCGCTGGATTTGGCGGCTTTTCGCGATTGGCTACAAGACATGCCCGAGACCCTTTTTCGCGCCAAGGGGGTGCTGTGGGTTGTGGATGAGCCGCAGCGGGTTATCTTTCATCAGGTGGGCCAGCGGCAAACCC
>NZ_JANSHS010000425.1:0-8226 GCF_047461695.1 Synechococcus sp. R6-7 | reverse complement strand
GGGTGGATGAGAGAGCGAGCCAAGTTGACTTTCTGTTTCTCGCCCCCCGAGAAGCTGGTTGGAAAAGTCTCCAGCAACTCTGGCTTCAGACCCAGCTCCAGGAGCAGCTCTGCTGCTCGATGTCGCGCTTGGTTTTCCGCTACTCCCTGCCACAGCAAGGGCTCCGCAACCAGCTCCAAGGCCGTGGTGCGGGGCCTGGGATCCAGAAACTGGCTGACGTAGCCGATGCGCTCGCGGCGGATTGCTAACACCTCGCGATCCCCTAAGCGGGCCAGATCCACCGTTCCCAGAGGGGTCTGCAGGAGGGCTTGTCCTGCCGTAGGCCAATAGCTGCGGTAGAGGGTTCGCAGTAGAGAAGACTTGCCAGAGCCGTTGGGGCCCTCCAGCAGCAAAAACTCTCCGGCTTGCAGGGAAAAGCTCACCTGCTGGAAGGCCAGAACCTCTCGCCCCAGTCGGTGAAGAAAGAACCGCTTTTCTAAGTTAACGACCTGCAACACCTTGCCCTTCCTAAAGTCTTGCGGCAACCAGATCCTGGGTAAAGGGGTGGCGAGGATCCTCCAGCACTTGGTCGGCCAATCCCTCCTCCACTACCTCCCCCTGGTACAACACCACAATTCGATCCGCCACAGCCCTCACGACCGAGAGATCGTGGCTTACTAGGATGAGGCTCATCCCCAACTGCCGCTTGAGGCGGCGCAGAGTATCCAGAAAGGTGGCCTGCACCAGCAAATCCAAACCGGTGGTGGGCTCGTCCAAAAGAACAGCCAGAGGCTTTTGGACTAAAGCTTTGGCAATCTGTACCCGCTGGCGCTCTCCTCCCGAAAGAGAAGCTGGGGGATCCCCGGCTCGCTCTAAAGGAAAATCGGCTCGCTCCAAAGCCTCCTGCGCCTCCGCTTCCAGCACTCCAAACCGCCGTTCTTCTCTAAGGACAAGGGGCTCCGCAACATTAGTCAGGGCCGCAAAGCCCATGCGCAGGGCCTGGGCGGCATCCTGATAGACCATGGCCAGGTAGTGCCGCGCCGCAGGCTGCTCGTAGCGAGAGAGCAACAGCAGGTTACGTCCCTCCCAACCCGGCACGTTTAGCCGATACTCCCCCTGGGCTGTCTCCTGAAGGTAAAGGATCTTCAGAAGAGTAGTCTTGCCACTGCCGGAAGCTCCCACCACCCCCAGCACCTCTTGGGGATAGAGCTTGAGGCTGACGTTCTTAAGCGCCCAGCGATCCCCGTAGGCTTTGCAAACCTTGACCAGCTCCAGAAGGGGGGTCTCCTCAGCCATGCTCTTTCTCCACAAATAGAGGACCGCTCGTTTTCCCGGCCAGCAGCTTTTCCATATAGCCCTGGTCGGAGATTTCATAGGCCAAGCTGCCATCTTCTTGGGGAATGGCGTTGAGGAAGACGTGGCGGCAACCGCTGCGACGGCAGGATCCCAAAATGGGCTCCGGCTGGAAGGGCCGATCCACAAAGGCCAAGGGCTCCACCCGGGTGTAGGGAGGGACGGCATAGAGCCGCTTCTCCCGCCCGGCCCCAAAGAGGGTGATATGGGCTGCCAGATGCAGCTTGGGCAGATCCCAGCGGGGCAGAGGGCTGGGATCCATCCCATAGCGCCCATGGACCAGAACTGGGTAGGCCGCTCCCTTGCGGCTCTGGCCGTGGCGTAGGTGCTCCTCAAAAAGATCCACCCACAGCAGGCTATAGTCGCCCAGAGCATGTAGCTCCCGCGCCCTGGCGTCAGAGGGCTCCACATAGCGCAGAGGCTCAGGGATGGGAACTTGCAGGATTAGGATTTGACCTTCTTGGAGCCGCTCCTCGGGGATGCGGTGGCGGCTTTGGATGAGGGTGGCCTCCAGCGTGTCGGTGGTTGTTCGAGCGCCGCTGACCTGGGCAATGAAGCGGCGCAAGTTGGCGGCATTGACAGAGTCATCGGCCCCCTGGTCAATGACCTTCACCACGTCCTGCGGCCCCACCAGGCTGAGCGTAAGCTGCAATCCCCCTGTGCCCCAGCCGCGAGCCAGCGGCATTTCCCGGCTAGCAAAGGGAACTTGATGGCCCGGTATGGCCAGGGCCTTGAGAACCTTGCGCCGAATTTCTCGCTTGGCCTCCAGATCCAGGTAGGCATAGCTATGCTTG
Organism: Synechococcus sp. R6-7; assembly: GCF_047461695.1. NCBI lineage: Bacteria > Bacillati > Cyanobacteriota > Cyanophyceae > Synechococcales > Synechococcaceae > Synechococcus > Synechococcus sp. R6-7. The sequence continues at coordinate 6,100 of NZ_JANSHS010000425.1, read as the reverse complement.
GGTTTCAAGGGAGTCCTCCTTTTGGAAGTGGCTCATCCAGTTGCTGAGAAAGGTTACGTAGTGGGGTAGCTTGTAGTGGAGGGCAAAGCCGGAGGCCTCCACGGGATCCGTATGCACCAGGACAAACTCCTCGCTGCGAGCCGGATGGCTGGGGCGATCCATTTCCAAATCCAGCATGGCGCCAGCGATGGCCCGCCCCTCGTTCCAACCCAGGCTAGCGGCAAAGCCCAAGCGGTATCCTTTTTCTCCGTGTCCCACCACCTCAGTAAAGACCAGGCGGATCCGCCCCAGGCGAAAGCTTCCCCCCCGCACAGGATGAAAGGCGCGTACCTCGAGATAGCCCACGCCCAACTCGGCAACCGTTGGGTGGGTGTGGACGTTGTAGGCGCGCATGGCGCTGTAGGCCAGAGCCAGAAGTCCCCCCGTATCTCCCCTGGCCAAAGCTTGCAGGCGGTGGGCCCGCGGCGCTGGAAACAGCAGTGGCTGCCGCGTCAAGTCGGGAATCTCTTCCCCTGGAGCAGGGCTACTGGCTTGCTGCTCTGCCGTGGGATCTTCTTCCAGCAGACCTTGCTCCCTCAGCCAGCTGCGCACAGAAGGATAGTGCTGGGCAGCAGCCACGGCCGCCGGCTCTAGCGGGGGGCTTTCAGAAAAGCCCAAAAGACGCAGGCTGTAGTCTAGGGTGGGCCCCAAGACCTGGCCGCCGGGAATGCTCTTGAAAGCCGAGGAAAGCCGACGCACCAGCAGGAGATCTTCCTTTTTCTGCAGCTGGGCTTTCCCTAGGCGGGGGAGAGTAGTCCGGTGTGCTCTCAGAAGCAGCAGGGCCTCGTAGAGGTCCCCCCCTGTCTGCACAAGGGCAGTGGCCGCCAGCTCCGGAGCCCACAGCCCCGCCTCTGCCATCACATGATCCAGGAGATAGGGCAGCCCAGCCAGCTGCTTTGTCCGGCCTCGCCTGCTTTTGGCTTCTGCCGCTGACAACAGCTCGCGAAAAAGGGCCTCGGCATTGAGAATGGCCTCTTGGCTGCCCCGCGCTACGACATAGCCCATCCACCCACCTCCACGCTTCGGGGTAAGCCTACCACTTGGGGGCCGTCAGTTAACAGGATGTCCACTCCCAGCGGGTAGGCCAGGATCTGGGAGCGCAGCTGCCAAAACAGAGAGGGCAAGCCTACAGCCAACTGGATCTCCCCAGCTATGCCGGGCCCTCTGAGCAACACAGGGGATCCCCGGCCCAAGGGGGCCCCCAGGATAAGGGTCGCTCCCGCTTCAGGCTCAAGGTGGGTGCCTCTTTTGAGAGCCAAAAGGCTGTCTGGGCCAGCGGGCAAACTCTCCAGCTGCTCGGCAAAGACAAAGTCAGCAGCCTCCAAAGCCACAGGCCGGGGATCCTGCCCACGCAAATCCGACAGCAGCCAGCTTGGCGCCCAAACCCCTACATTGCCATCCACCAGCGTCAGCCCAATGAGGCGAAAGGCTTGGCGAAGGGAGCGAGCGGGAAAGCTCTCCAGACGGCCAGGGTAGCTCAACGCCCTAACCAACGCCCGGAAGACCTGCTGGCTTTGCTTTTCTGCCAGTCCCGGTGTGGGGCCGTAGGCTTTGGACATCCCCAGGCTCACAGAGTCTCCACCTCCAGGCGAGTTGCAGCTACCTTGCGCCAGAGGCGCTCGTCTTCTTCTTGAAGATCCTTCTGAGCCGCTAGCGCCAAAGCCTGGATCTTCTCCACAGCAATTCCCGCCTGCAGAGCGGCGTCTAGGTAGGCCAGGGCGCGCGCCAGACGCGGCTTTTCCCCCAGCACCATCCCGTATCCTTCTACTCCCTTTTTTGGAAAGCGCAGCCAGACCTCGTAGACCAGCACTTCTCCCACGTAGAAGGGCGTCCCCGTGCGGGAGTCCTCAAAGGGGAGCGCCAGCAGCCCTGCCCCTTCCCTGAGCTTTTGGCTGGATCCCAGAGCAGGCCTGACCTCCCGCGCCAAAGCCAGCACCTCCTTCTCGGGGGCCTCCTGCAACAGCTCTAGCATCTCTAGGGGCTGCATCCCAGCCTCCTAAATCAGGGTCTGGCGGATCCGCGCCGAAACTTTGTCAATTGTAAATACAGCCAGCAGAATCAGCAGAACAACCGTGGCCGCATCTTGAAAGCGAAAGGCTCGTATGGTCTGCATCAAATCAAACCCAATGCCCCCTGCCCCCACCAAGCCCAAGACCGTTGCCGAGCGCACGTTAGCCTCAAAAAGGTAGAGAGTGCTGGAGTAAAAGGCAGGAGCCACTTGCGGCCAGAAGCCATAGGCGATAACCAGGAAAGGGTGGGAACCTGTAGCCTCTACCGCCTCCACCTGCTTCATATCTACTGTCTCGATGGCCTCTGAGAGGAGCTTGCCTGCCACACCCGCCGTGTGCAGGGTCAAAGCTAGGATCCCTGGCAAGGGTCCTAGGCCAATTGCGGCCACAAAAACCAATGCCAAGACCAGTTCATTGAGCCCCCTGAGGACATCCATGAGCCCGCGCACAAGCAGGTAAACCGCAGGGGAACGCATGACATTTCTGGATCCCAGGAAGGCCAAGGGAACCGTGAGAAAAGTGGCCAGGAAGGTGCCCCAGAGGGCCATCATCAGGGTTTGCAACAGGGAGTAAAGGAAGTTGGGCAAGAAGTAAAAGCTGGGAGGAAAGAAGCGAGCCAAGAAGGCCGCACTCCTCCCCAAGCCAGCTAACAACTTTCCTGGCGAGATCTCGGCAGGCTCCGCCGTCAGCAAGAGAGCGAGAAAAACCCCCCCATACAGCACAACCGTGCTCAGCTCCCTGCGCTTAAGCTCTGCTGGCAGGGGGGGAAGTCTCCTAGAGTTGGCACTCAGGTTTCTTAAGAGCATCGTTGACCTTGCGGAAGGGATCGTAATCTGCGTCGCTAGCCGGCTCAAAGCCCTTCAGCCCACGAGCCTCCAGCCATTTCTGACCCTCCGGCGTGTTTTCGTACTCCAGATAGACCGTGCGCAAGGCCTCCTTGAGATCCTCTGGCAGATCTTTACGGTAGGCCCAGGGAGAGGAAGGAATGGGATCCGATCTCCAGAGGACCTCAAAGTCCTCTATGCCTTTGATCTGCCCCTTCTTGGTGGCAAGGCTGATCCCGGTATCCCAGGTTACACCAACGGGAATGGTTCCCTGAGCTATCCCCAAGATGACCGACTCGTGGGTGCCAGCAAAAGCCACCCGCTTGAAATACTCCTTGGGCTTGATTTTGGCCTCAAGACAGAAGTAGGCCATGGGCACCTTGAAGCCAGAGGTGCTCTCTGGGTCGACGAAAGCAAAATCTTTGCCCTTGGCGTCTTCTAGAGTTTTGATGCCACTGCCTTTCTTGGAAAGCATCAAGGAGTGATAAACGGTACCCGAGCGCAGCGAGTCCTCTTTCACGAACGCTTCAATGGGAGCGTTGGCCTTTTCAATGGCATCTACGTAGGAGGCAGGGCCGTAGAAAGCTACGTGAGTTTGGCCTTGTGCCTGGGAGACCATCACCGCCGTGTAGTCACCGGCCACAAACAGGCGGACGGGGATCCCCAGTTTTTGTTTGAGATAATCCAAAAAGGGAGCATAGCGAGCTTCGTAATCGGCAGCACTCTCCACCGGTACTTCAGCAATCACCAGCTCCTTGGGCCAGTTTTGCTTCTGAGCCAGCCCTGGAACCCAGCTGGAAATTCCCATGAGGAAGGCAGCAAGGAACAGAATTTTTCTTCTCCGCATAAGGTTTTCTCCTTTGCAGTTAACTTGCGGTTGAAGGTGGATCTTGTTAGACCATCAAGGTTGAGGAAAACCATTCGCTTGCCTCGTGGGTTTCCTTCTCCCCAAAGTAGAGCTCCTTTTCCTTTTCAGAGGTAAAATCGGAAAGCGGCCCATTGAAGAAAACCTGGCCCTCCTTGAAAGCAACGACTCGATCGGCGTAATGGCGCACCATTTCTAGGTGGTGCAGGGTAACCAGCAACGGAATCCCCTGGCGGCGCACCGCTCCCAGCAGCAGCTCCATAATTACCTTTGCATTTTTAGGATCCAAAGCCGAAATGGGCTCGTCGGCCAGAATCAGGGCTGGCTCCTGGATCAAGGCGCGAGCAATACCCACTCGCTGCTGCTGCCCCCCTGAGAGAGCGTCGGCCCTTTGCCAGGCATGCTCTAGCAACCCTACCTCTTCCAGCAGCTTTTCCGCCTTGGCCAAATCCTGAACAGAAAAGTGCTTGAAAAGACCCCGAATGGGACTCAGGTGAGGCAGACGCCCAACAAGAACGTTTTCCAGAACCGTCAGGCGCCCGATGAGTTGAAAGGTCTGGTAGACCATGGCCGTGCGCCTGCGCAGCTGTTGCAGGGCATCCCTTTGGCCTTCATGGAGAGGAAGAGAATCAACCCAAACTTTTCCGCCGCTGAGCTTGACCATCCCTTTCAAAAGCCTAAGAAAGGTCGACTTTCCTGCTCCCGAAGGTCCGATCAAGGCCACAACCTGCGCTCCATCGCCAAATAGGTCAAGGTAAACCTCCCTTAGGGCAACCTTGTTTTTGAAGGCAACCCAAAGGTTCTCGACTTGGATGCGCATAAGCTACCTCACGGCGGGAAAACCGGTAACAAACTTAGCAGATTGGCCTGATACTGAAGTTAAAACCAAGTTAAGCTTTGCTGGCCTGGGCAGCAGGACTTCTCAATGGCTTCTCGAAACTGGCTTTGGCCTGGAGGGCGCTCTTGGAGGTACCCCTGGGAGAGCTTGCTCTGCTATCCTGCTAATAATCTCGATTGGTTTTCTGCCAAACCCTTATGGCTGCTGCTGTGATCTCGGGCCTCTCTTGGCAGTCCCCCAGAGCCCTTTCACCGGAGGAGATGGCTTGGTTAGGCAGCCTCACCTACAATGAACAGGGCCTGATCCCGGCCATCGTGCAGGACTACCTGGACGGAACAGTGCTGATGATGGCCTGGATGAACCGGGAATCGCTGCAAAAAACCCTGGAAACAGGCCGCACCTGGTTTTGGAGCCGCTCGCGGCAGGCGTTGTGGCCCAAGGGGGAAACTTCTGGCCATGTGCAGTGGGTCAAACAAATCCGCTACGACTGCGACGGCGACGCGCTGGTGATCTTGGTGGAGCAGGTGGGAGATGCGTCTTGCCACACGGGGGCGCGGAGCTGTTTCTTTCGCCCTTTGCAAGGGGATCCCCTTCCAGCAGCCGATACCCTGTCGCAGGTGTTTGCCGTGGTCAAGGCCCGCCAGGCGGATCCCTGTCCCGATTCCTACACCAGCAGCTTGCTAGCCAAGGGGGAAAATGCCATTTTGAAGAAACTTGGCGAGGAGACGGCTGAGGTGGTGATGGCGGCTAAGGATCAAGACCGCGTGGCTTTGGCCCGTGAGATGGCCGATCTCTGGTACCACTGCCTCGTGGCCCTTGCTCATTATCAGGTGGATATTAAGGATGTCTATCGCCAGCTCCAAGCCCGCCGTTCCGCCAAGTGAAAGGGCCGTGTCCCCCGAAGGCGGTGCTCCCGCAGATCCCTCTCCGTCCTCTTGGGATCCCTCCCTGGACAAAGCCCACCTGGATTTACAAGCCGCGCGGTGTGGACAAGTGGATCTGGAAACCGATCGGGAGACCTTGGCCCGTTACCTGAGAGGCCATGCCCAGTGGATCCAGCGGTGCTTCAGGCCATTGCAGGTGGAAGCTTTGTCTGCCGAGACTTACAGGTTGCAGTTTTTCCGCATGGGCGGGCTGGGGTTTGAGCTGGAGCCCAGTTTTGGGGTCAAGATCTGGCCGGATAAAGATTACCGGTTTTGTCTGACCTCGATTGAGTTGCCCGGCGATGAAGGAATGCCTTACCGGGTCAGCTGCCAAGCCGATTTCCAGCTGGAGGAGCTGCAGGGATCCCTGAAAGACCTGCCCACCACCCGTGTTCACTGGGCTCTTCATCTGGAGATCTGGCTGGCTTTGCCCAGGTTTTTGCAGGTTCTGCCCCGCAAGTTGGTTTATCGGGTGGCCCGTCAAGTGGTGCAGCAGGTAACCCGCGGCCTCAGCGATCGCTTTACCGACAATGTCTGCCGGGATTTCTACCGCTCCATTGGCCGTCCAGATTGCCCCTATCGCCTAGTTGTTGTGGAAGAGA
>NZ_JANSHS010000424.1:0-5820 GCF_047461695.1 Synechococcus sp. R6-7 | reverse complement strand
TGGGGCAGCTCGTCCAGGTTGGTGCGGCGCAAAAAGGCTCCTATCTTGGTTCGGCGCGGATCCCCGGGGCGCGTCCAGCCCGGCTGGCCGGCTGCCTCAGCATCCACTCGCATGGTGCGGAACTTGGCAATCCAAAAGCGACGCCCGTCCAAGCTCACCCGCTCTTGCCAATACAGAATGGGGCCAGGACTGCTGCAGGCTACCAGCAGGGCAATAATCAAAAACAGAGGGCTAAGCAAGATCAGGCCCAGGGAAGCTCCTAGGATGTCTACAGCTCGCTTGAGGAACCGGTTGTGGGCGTAGCGCAAAGGGGGCTGACGCAGAGTTAGCAGCGGGATCCCGTCGAGAGACTGCAGGCTGAAGTTTACCGTTAAAAAACTCAAGATATCCGGCACCAAGCGCACCTGCACCGACAATGTTTGCAAACTGAGCAACAGAGGAGCAGTTGCCAGCTCCGGTTGCCCAAACCACACCTCCTGCACTTCTGGGTGGGCTTGCAGATAGGCGATCAAATGGACCAGATCCAGACGCTCAAGAGCCGACCAGGAAGGCTCAAGCTGACTGCACAAGCAGGAGAGGGTTCCTCGGGATGAGCCGGACAGAGTCCTGTCGGCAGACTCAACCCCGCCAGAGGTAGGGCGGGCGGTGTTTAGTACTGGATATGAGTCTGGCCGGGGATCCCCATCCTGGGACGGGAGATCTTCCTCAAAAGAGCCTTGCTCTACGCCTGCCCAGGCGACTACCTGGAAGCCCAACTGCGGGGATCGCTGCAATCGCTCCAACACTTCCGCCAACACCGACCAGGATCCCACCCAGATGACCTGCCGCCGACCGTAGCCCCTAGAGCACAACCAGCCCATGCCCAGCCGCAACCCCACCCGTACCAAAGTCAAACTCAGCAGAGCCAACAAGCCGGCGTAGCCCACCACCAGCCGCGACAAAGAGACCGAGCGAACGAAAAAGGCCCCTGCCAGCACCAAACCAAACGTCAATCCCAACCCCACCAGCAAACTGGCCCATTCTTCAAAGCGAGACAAGCGCTTCGACTCACCGTATCCGCCTAAGCCCGCCTGAATGCCCCAATAACTGAGGGCAGTCAACAATCCCAAGGCCGCGTAGACATCCCAAGGCAAGAGCTGATGAGGACGCAAGCTGCGCAGCCAGTAGCCCGCCCCAAAGGCCAACCAAATACAAAGGCCATCGCCAAAACAGGCCAAGGGCACCCACAAACGATGCAGATCCAGACGAGTTTTATAGCCGCGTTCGGCCAAGGGTTATCTCCTTCGGCATCAAGACTGTTGACAATCTTACAGAAAAGATTGTGCATCTGAGGCTATTGGACAAGATCAGTGTTGACCAAAACTTGAATGGGTAGCCCTCACCAGATAATTCTATTGACGGCCCTTCCCAGCTTCAAAGGACTTCATGCTGCTGACACAAAATAAGTTCTTTAAGTAATTGGGATCCTCATCATGCAAGAGATAAAAATCCCTGTTGAGTGGGTTAAGTACCGTCGGAAAAGGCTGTTGTAGAAACTACCAGAATTGCAGACATTGGATGTCGAAACATGAGAGTTTAAGCAATGATCAAAGTGCAGTCTGAGAACAGCAATGATGACAGGATACTACGATTTCGTTGCCGGGCCGGCTACTGCCAGCAGAGATACACCAAAGGGCAGAGAAAACTTAGGTATCAGATAGGCTTCTGCAGCAAAAATACCCGTCAGCAGTCGATTGAGCCAAAGCGGCGGCATTTTCAGATCTTGGCTTTCCCTCAGGCGAAGCACTTTCTGCATTATGCGGATCCCTGAAATGATTGGGAAAAGAAAACTGTTGAAGAAAACAAGGGTATAAACTTCTAGACCTGAGCTTTTAAGCAACGACAAAAGTTGCCCGCGGGTATATCGTCTCTTGTGATGATTAAGCTCATCATGTAAACTCCACAGCCACGGATAAGCCGGAACAGTTACAACTAAGTAGCCAGATGGGGTTAACCTTTGACTGAGGGCTAGGAGAGCTTCTTTGTCATTCTCCAGATGCTCCAGCACATCCAGCAAAGCAATCAAATCAAATCGTTGAGAACCAAAGGGGATCCGGTTTGGCAACTCCCCCTCTGCCACGATCCCAATACCGCGAGCTTGGGCCAGCGGCAGTGCAATTTCACTCTTTTCCATAGCCCAAACTTTGCCAAATCTGGACAACATCTCCAGGTTGCCGCCGCTACCACAGCCAGCTTCCAAAATATAAGCAGAGGGGGGAAGCGACAGGGATCCAATAACCCGACTCAGAATGTGACGGCGACCCAAAAACCACCAATGCCGGTCTTCTAAGCCTGCCATTTGCTCATAAGCTTCGGGATCCATACCCGTAACCCAACAAAAGATCAAAAACAGGATTAGCCGCAGAAGGGGTTAGCAGAGCATATCTATCTAAACTAAGTTTAGGGGGATAATCGAGCCTTTCCCCAGCGATGCTTACGATACCAGGCCGCCACGTGGGGACACCACGCTTCAAAGTGGGGCCAAATTAGTTCACACAGATGTTGAATTTCTCGTTGAGCATCTTCTTTGGCTCGTAGATCCAAAAAATGCATTAGACTACGGCAATTGAAAGAGACCACGAAGTGTTGTCGGATCCCGTAGCCAATGATGTTACGGGCATCTTCATAGGGCAATCCGCACTCTTCTACCAGGCGATAATAAGCAATGGCCTGGCTGCGATATTGCGCAAGAATGATATCCAAAGCTGCGGGGGAGATGGGCTTGCAGCCTTGGCGGGTTTTGGCCTTGCCCTCTTTGACGCTGGCAGGAACGTAAAACAGAGTTTCCAGCTCTTGCAAAGACAAGGAGGACTCCGTCCCGCCACTGTGCTCCGCACCGCTGTCGCGATAGGCCTCCGGCCCGCTGACGCGATCGCTGACGCAACCGTAGCCGGTCTCGCCAACAGGAGCAGCAGTCTCGGTTGTGCTCCGCACCGCTGACGCGAACAAGAGCTTTTTGCCCAAATCAGCAATTTGCTGGCCTGTATATCGGAAAGACTGAACATCGAAGGAAATTCCTACCCGATGAGTACGGGCCTGTTGCATGACAGCATGGGGAAAATAGCCTACCCCAAACGTGATCTGAGGATGCTCTAGAGGCCCATAGTGGCCACGGTTGCCCTCCAGCAAATGCCGCACCACCGCCTCTCCATACTTTTCCGGGATCCGGCTTTCTGAGGTGACAAAATCAGGGCTGTAATCCTGGTGCATTGCCTGGTAGATGACCCGTTCTGGATCTGGGGTTTGATTCAGCACCACGACTTGAAACAAAGCATCCACAGGCTGCATCCCCTAGTGCTTCGCACCGCATGTTAGGATTCTGAGATCCTTGTAAGATCATATTGGCAGCGGAGAACGCCAACGGCATTGGCCTGCTCCACCACAGAGCATATTCCCTATCTGCCCCCACCCTGAGGTATCCCTTAACTCAGTGTAAGGAGAAGAGAGACCGAAACACCTTGGCTATAGGAGCCTGCGAGCTCGAGTTTCCTCTGCCAGCACCAGGCTTAGGGCCGGATTGCTGCGTAACAATCCCGCTACATAGAGGGTATAGACTTTCCCCGCCTCCAGCTGCAGGTCAAACCGCTGCAGGGGAATGCTCCGGCTGGGAGCCGACTGCACACCTGGCGCGGAAGCTGAAGGGGCTATGGCCACTTGAATTTGGGTAAAGCCGGGGCGCATAGCTTGAAAGGTGGATACTTGTCCAAACGCCAACTGGGGCAGCAGTACCCGCCCTTGCTCCCCTTGCCATTGCAGGGCCGGCGCATCAGGGGCAGCGTGGACAAACCGCACCAGGGCTTGATCAAAGGGCGGATGGATGTTGTCTTCCAGCACCAGGGCCGTCATGCGATTCGGCTCATTGGCGGCCACCACCGAGAACACTCCCCCGCCCCTGAGATTGGCTACGGTTCTGGCCGCAACCGCAGAACTCGCAGGCTGGCCAGGGTTCTCAGGCGTTGAAAACAAAACAATGTCGTACTCGCCCGCCGGTATGCGCACGTACTCGCTCACCGAGCCATAGGCTATGCCCCGAGCAGCTCTCACCCCTCCCACTTCCAAGTCGATCCGAGGGGCATTGGGGGCCACATGCACCAAGCGCACTTGGACTTCAGAAACTCCCGCAGATGCCGAAGGCATCGGGATGGCACAGCCGGACAAAAGCCCCGACATCAACGATCCACCCACCACGCAGAGTACTGCGCTCACCCACTGTCGCACCATGTTCACGCTCACTCCTACTCCTCACACCCAACGCTCACCGGGGATCGAGCTGCTGTGTTCCGCCAAGCCAAGGGGCGCTCTCGCTCCCCAAAAGTTCGTATTGGCACGCCAAGGAACCTGCTCTTGTCTTACTCCACTTTTGCGCCCAATGCCATAGAGCTATGGAACGGGTTGGGATCTAGTTCCTTTTAACTAAACCAAAGGCAAATCACCGGACTCGGCCCCACCTGCAGGATCTGGGTTGGGGGCAGGGATCCCTGGCTGGGGAGACCGACGGCTAAACAGGCGGAAATAGGTGCTCACGGCCAGCTCTTTCAGGGGGAAAAGCAGGTAGGTGAGGGGGTTGATGGTGACGATGATGTTGCGGCAATCTCGTTTGGCCTGGGCCAAGATCTGAGCGGCCACCCAATCTCCCGACATAACCCCAATGGGATTGAGCTGGCTCTTGAAGGGGCCGAGGATGAGCTTGCGCACTGTGCAGGGAGCATCGAGGCGGCGCAGAGTAACCAGATCGCCTAGGGCCCGCTTGGAGAGCTCGTAGAGGGGACTGAAAGCAGGGCTAGCCTCAGCCTCTGAGGTGTTCACCCACACCTCTTTGGTGGCCATTTCGGGGTTGCCGCGCACCGTCTGGAAGAACAGCTCCATTAGGCGCCAACTGGAGAAAGTGTTGACGGCATAGGACTGGCGGACAGACTCGGGATCCCGTTGCCTGTGGACGTTCAGGCCGTGGTTGAGCACCAAGATATCCACCCGCTCCAGCAGCTCAGCCAGGGATCCCTCTTGCCCCACCTGCCAGCGAACGGTCTCCACCGGCTGGATCTGGCCGTCCACTTCGATGTGAACCGAATCCGAATGGGAGCTGAGGGCGATGACTTTGGCCCCCTGCTGGTGAAAATGCTTGAGCAAGGCCCGGCCCAGGGTGCCGGAGGCGCCGGTGACGGCTACTCGCTTGCCTTTCAAGGAGAGACTGGTGCCCATGAGCCGATCTACGAGAGTCAGGGTGCCGCAAAAATAGGCGTTGGTATCGTCGAAGTGGTGCCGCCAGTGGTAGGCGCGGTTGACATGCCATTGGCTGGGAGGAACGGGGAAAGGCCCCGGCTGGTGGGTGATATCCGTCTGCAGGGCCAGCCCCCAACCCCGCAGCATGCCTGCCACCCAAAAACTGGCCGAGTAGAGAATGCCCACCGTTGCCGCCAGGCCGTACAGCCAGGATCCCCAGCCCAATACCACCACCCAAGGGATCCCGGCCAGGATCATCGTCGCCGCTTCGGGAACGTCGTGGTGCCACTGGGATTCTCGGTACAGCTGTGCATCCACCACGCTAAGGTCGGGGCGGAACAGGCGGTGGTGCAGGATGTGTTTGGGCATCAGCCAGGGCCACCGGTGGGCCAGCCAATGGCGCACATCCCGCACGATCTCAGCCCAAAGGATGGAGGCTAGGGCGACAGCCCCCACCCCTATCCAATGACTTACGCTGCTGACATCCATAGACTCGCTTGCGGTGGCCAAACTGCTCTTGGGCTTGTCGTCGCCTGATACATTTACGCTGAACACTGCTGA
>NZ_JANSHS010000423.1:0-6538 GCF_047461695.1 Synechococcus sp. R6-7 | reverse complement strand
AGCAAACCTATATGGAGGAGGGCTTTCCTCTCGACACCAAGCCTGCGGCTATGGTGCGGGTCTCCAGCCCGAAAATTTAGTGACGAGGGGGCAGAGGTAAGGCCGAGGGTTGGGCAACGGTCAAATCAGGGAAAGGGGGAGCTGAGGTTTTGCTTTCCCCGTCGTGCAGCAACACATATAAAGCAAACACATATAAAGCAAGGGATCACCAACGACGTCAACGGCAAGGCAATCTCGAATGAGCTACGGACTTCTACAGCACTTCCCTTTGCCTCTCTTCATCGCTGGAGCCCTTCCGAGTTCAGCCGCCTAGCTAAGCTTTTGAATAGGATCGATACGGGGATCCAGGATTTTCTGTTGACCGATAGCGGGAAACCTCACCGCAATCGTGACCCGTTCACCACTGCCGAACACATGGGTAATCTGGCCTTGTCCGAATTGGGGATGTTGCAAACGATCTCCAATCGCCCACTGTTCTGAACGGCTTTGGCGGCGATTGGGCCTGGCCTTGGGTGCATCTGAAAGGGACAGTCCACTGCCGTGGGAGAGCTGTCGAGAAACGGCTCCGCGTCTGTCGAATTCGATTAACTCTTGGGGCAGTTCACTTAAAAATACCGAAGGAATAGCTGGTTCGCGGTTGCCGTAGAGCATCCTTTCCCTGGCGTGGCTGATATACAACTGCTCACGGGCACGGGTAATGCCCACGTAGCAAAGGCGTCGCTCTTCTTCCAAAGCAGCGGGATCCTCCAAAGCCCGGAAATTGGGAAACAGACCCTGCTCTACCCCCACCAAGAACACAACAGGAAACTCCAAACCTTTGGAAGAGTGCAACGTCATTAGCGAAACTTTCTCAGCGCCTTCCTGAAGGTTATCTAAGTCGGAAGCCAAAGACACATTGCTCAAAAAAGCCTCAAGGCTGGGATCCTCCTGTTCTTCCTCGAATTGGCGAGCGGCATTGTAAAGTTCCATCACGTTGGCCGCTCTTTCTTCGGCTTCGTCTGTACCCTGCGCCTTGAGATCCTCCAAATAACCGGAATCCCGCAGCAGCCCTTCGATAAGGGTGGCGGCTGAGGTTTGAGAAGCCTGTCGATGCCAGTGCTGAATCAACTGAGCAAACTGAATGACAGGCTTAGCCGAACGACCCACCAAGCTACTTACAGAGGTTTCGTCGCTGAGAATTGCCCACAAAGGCACGTTTAGAGCAGCCGCCGCTTCGGTCAGCTTGTCCAGAGTAGATTTGCCGATGCCACGGCGCGGCACGTTAATAATTCGCAGCAGGCTAAAGGAGTCGGCAGGGTTAGCCACAACCCGTAAATAGGCTAGGACATCCTTAATTTCTTTGCGGTCGTAAAATCGCAGTCCGCCTACCACGGTGTAAGGGATCCCCCACCGCAGCAAGACCTCTTCAAAAGGACGGGATTGAGCGTTGGTACGGTAGAGAATGGCAAAATCTCCCCAGGAAAAAGCATTGGCATTTTGGCCGTGTAATCGTCGGATGGTATTGACGACAAACTCGGCCTCTGCAATCTCATCATCCGCCTGATGAAGAAAAATCGGATTTCCTTGCTGACGGGTTGGCCTGAGAACTTTATCAATGCGCTCTGTATTTTTCTCGATGAGAGCGTTAGCTGCCTGCAGAATGGTAGCTGTAGAGCGATAGTTCTCCTCCAGCTTGATCATGGTGCGGGTATCATCATCCGGGAGACCATCTCCAAAGGTCTCTTGAAACTCCAGCAAAATGGTAAAATCTGCCCCGCGAAACCGATAGATGCTTTGATCGGCATCTCCCACCACAAAGATCGATCGGTTTCTCCAATCCAACCGAGATCTGCAGGTCTCGCCGTTGGTGGCCAACAGACGAATCAACTCATACTGAGTGCGGTTGGTGTCTTGGTATTCATCCACCAAAATGTGTCGAAATCGTTGGTGCCAGTAAGCCAACACCTGCTCGTTTTGTCGAAAAAGCTGCACTGGTATCCAAATCAAGTTATCAAAGTCCAGAGCATTGTTGGCTGCCAGTTGGTCTTCATAGATTTCGTAAACTTGGGCGATGGTACGGCCACGGAAGTTGGGCTGATTGCGCTCCAGGTCGGCAGGAGTCCAACCTTGGTTTTTGGCATTGCTAATGGCGTAGCGTACCGACCTTGGGTCAAACTTGCGCTCATCCAAGTTCAGTTGCTTGGTTACAATCTCCTTCACCAGAGATTGGGCATCTGATTCATCGAAGATCGAGAAGTGGCGAGTCCACTTGCGCCCCTTGGGATCCTGATATTTTTCGATCTCCAGGCGCAGGATCTGGGCAAATAAGCTGTGGAAAGTGCCGATCCAAAGGGGTTTAATCAGCCGATGGTAAACGCTGGATTTCAGCCGGGTGACTTGGGCTGGCTCCAATTGCTCCAGCGGGATCCCAAATTGTTCTTGAGCTTCTTGTTCGGCAAAGAGCTGCTCAATGCGCTCTTTCATCTCACGGGCGGCCTTGTTGGTGAAGGTCACGGCCAAAATTTCTCCTGGATCCACCCGATAGTGGCGAACCAGGTAGGCAATGCGGTGGGTGAGGGCGCGCGTCTTGCCGGAACCTGCCCCCGCCACCACCAGCAGCGGGCCACAAAAGTGTTGCACCGCTTGCCGTTGAGAAGGGTTGAGGGCATCCAGCAAAGAGGCGTGAGTCATGGCCAGCAAACCAGAAACTGCCTTCCATTATGGGCACCAACCCAATGGGGATGAGAAGCCCAGAGGGCATTTTGGAGCACCAAAGATGAAGATCGGTTAAGATTTGGCCGGCCCGCTCCAGAGCTCCCCGCCATGAACCGAGTGCTGTCCTGCTGCTGTGCCCCGGCTAACCGCTGCTGGCTTTGCGTTCAAAAGAGACTTGTGGCTTTGGGGTTTGCCACCCTTGCCCTGCTTTCTCAAGGTGCGTTCGATCCCGCCCAAGCTGGCAACTGCCCCAGCAACGGCAACCCCAAAACATCTCTTGACCTCAAGGTGGAAAGCGTTTCTGGGGATCGGCTTGACCTAAGTCGGTATGAGGGCATTCAAGCGTTGATCTTGACCAACAGCCAAACCCGCTCGCAATCGGAAGCCCTCTCCAAAAGTTTGGCCCTGGAGTTTGGGCAAAACCCTCGGCTGCGCCAGATCGTGCTGGTGGATGGCAGGGGGCTGCTGCTGGTGCGCCACTTGGTTTTGCAGGCCATCCGGGAGAGTGTACCGACGGATCCCCGCCTGGTTTCTCCGTTTGTGTATGTCTCGGTCGATTTTGAGGGAGCAACCATCCAGAAGCTGCAAAAAATAGCCGCTGCAGCTTTGCCTGGGATCAATTTTCGCCGCCAGGCTGTTTTGTTGCTGTTGGACGGCCAGGGAACTCTTCTGAGCGGATTTGCCGACTTGGAGCAATCCAACCTCAGCATTCGCCGGTGCATTCGCACCCTCATGGGATAGTCCCACTTCCCTTTCACACCGGCAACGCCTCTCCTCTGCTGCTCTGGCCCAAGCCATTAAACTGGTCATACCGGTCATGTTGAAGCTTTGAGTCAACCGGTCGAACGACGGCTCTCTGTTCGCGGGATCCCATGCGCCGCCAGCTCAAAACTTTGAACCAAATCCTCGATTACAAGCTTGCCAACTTGCGGCTGTTTGGCCGAGCCGAGCTGAAGGGGCCTGTTCTCAACGTGCTGCTGGAACGGCTGCCAGGCGATGTGGTGGATACCCTGCAGGTGATGGAGGTGGTGCGCAGTGCGGTGGAAGCCTCTCTGCTGCAAGGGTTGCGCAAGGTCAACGTTTACCTTTGGTGCCGCGGACAAACTGAAGAAGCGCCGGAGTGGAGCGAAAGCTTTGCTGTAGAGCCATTGGTCTTGGCCCACCCCAAGGAGCTCCGAAGCCTTGCTTTCAGCTATCGACAAGACTATCCCGGCATGCGGGTGCTGTTTTTCTGCCTGGGCCTTTGTCTGGGCGGCTTTTACCTGTTGGGGGGCTGGGAGCAGACAGGTTGGATCGATTGGATCCCCGTAGGACTGGCCTTCGCCTTGGGGGTGATCTTCCCCTGGCTCAAACGCTCCCTCAGCCAGTTTGTACACCCTCTATTTCTCCGCCTTGGCCTGGGCTTGGGCTTGGTCTTATTGGGCCTGGCAGTGGCGCTGATCTGGCGGCAGGGCTGGAGCGTTGCCTATGGGCTCCTCGGCCTCCTGGCCATCCTCCTGTTGGGTCTGGGAGCCTAGTTCTCAACCGGCAGTGGTGCCGCTGAAGACGTGTAGGGCAGGGCCGGTCATCCACACGTGCTGTGTGCTCGGATCCCAGCGAATTTCCAGATTTCCTCCCGGCAGTTCTACTGTAGCTTGCGATTCTGCGCGCTCCTCCAAAACAGCAGCCACCAAAACAGCACAGGCACCCGTCCCACAAGCCAGCGTTGCCCCTGCTCCCCGCTCCCAAACCCGTAGGCGCAGACGAGTCGGGCTGAGCACCTGCACAAATTCGGTGTTGGTGCGCTCAGGAAAGGCCGGATGATGCTCAAACAGGGGGCCCACAGCTGCCAAGTCCAGCTCCTCCAGGGATCCCTCTTCTTCCAGGAAGACCACACAATGGGGGTTGCCCATGCTCACCGCCGTCACCCGCCACTCTCGCCCGGCCACTGCAAGCGGCTGCCGAATGACCTTCTCATCCGGTTCGACCAGGGTGGTGGGGATCTGCTTGGCCAAAAGGCGAGGGATCCCCATGTCCACCGTGACCAGCCCATCTGCCCGCACCTGCGGCACGATTCGCCCCGCCAAGGTGTGGATCTGGTAGGCGCCATCCCGACCTGGGATCCCCAAGTCCTGCAGAAAGCGAGCCAAACAGCGGATCCCATTGCCGCACATCTCCGCCTCGGAACCGTCGCTGTTGAAGAGGCGCATGCTAAAGTCCGCCCCCTCCTGCCCTGGCAGCAGGAAAATAACCCCATCGGCTCCTACCCCAAAGCGGCGATTGCAAAGGGCGACGGCCTCTTCCGGGCTCAAGCAGGGTTGAGACTGCCAGCGGTTGTCCACCAAGATAAAATCGTTCCCCAACCCCTGGTACTTGTGAAAGGAGAGACGGGGGGTCAACCGAGCAGACATTTACCCAGATATCCCAACGACAGGCCTTAATCCTCGTGCATCTCGTAGGGATCCTGCAAGTCCTTGGAAGGGGGGCCAAAGGCCGTGTAGATGGCAAACGCAGTGATGCAGATGGTAACTGCCGCAATCGCCACAATCAGGGAAAAGGTGGGCTCCATATCGTTGTCTTTGATCCTGAGAGTATTCGACTACAGTATTACACAAGTTTACAATTCATTGCCCAAGACAAAAAGGTTCGGCCAGATTCTGATAGCGTGATTTTAAAAGGCGGCTGCTTTGGCGGTGCTGAGCACCAGGGATCCGCCTTCGAGCCTGCTATCTTCGACTTCGTCAACGTGTTCGGTTTCTAAGCGAGAACCTATGGCCATTCGTACCAAACTGGGCGATCTGCTGCGTCCTCTCAACTCGGAATACGGCAAAGTGGCTCCCGGCTGGGGCACCACGCCCCTGATGGCGGTCTTCATGGCCCTATTCGCCGTCTTTTTGTTGATTATCCTGCAGATCTACAACAAGTCGCTGCTTTTGGAAGACATTAACGTCTCCTGGGAGAGCCTCAGCTTTTGAGTTCCCCAGCCCTACTCTGGAGAAAATCCCCGTCCCGCCAGACGGTTGCAAGCGGGATCAAGGCAGCTCCTCTTCTCCTCCGAGCCGATGCCTTCAGGGTGCTGGCTCCAGGCGCAGCAGGGATCCATTCGGGGCGTCCGTCAACAGGTAAAGGAGTCCATCCGGCCCCTGCCGCACATCGCGAATGCGGCCCACCGCCCCCTCTAAGAGACGCTCTTCTGCCACCACGCGCTCTCCATCCAGTACCAGACGGGCCAAGTGTTGCCCGGCCAGCGCCCCCACAAACAGGTTGCCCCGCCATTCTGGGAAAGCCTCTCCCGTGTAGAAAGTCATGCCAGAAGGAGCGATAGAGGGCGTCCAGTGCAGCAGAGGGGAAGCCAAGCCGGGAGCTGCCGCCAGTCCTTGGCCGACGGGTTCTCCCGTATATTCTCGACCGTGGGTGATTAGGGGCCAGCCGTAGTTGACGCCGGGGGCCAAGATGTTGATCTCGTCCCCACCCTGCGGCCCATGTTCATGGGACCAAATTGCCCCTGTTTCAGGGTGGCGGGCCATTCCCTGAATGTTGCGGTGGCCATAGGTAAAAGTTTCCGGCAAAGCCCCTGCTTGGCCGACAAATGGGTTGTCCGCCGGGATCCCTCCTGAATCAGTGACGCGCAACACCTTGCCGGCAGCATCCCCCAGATCCTGGGCCCGATGCCGCTCTCCGCGGTCGCCGGTGCTGATGTAGAGAAATCCCTGTTCATCAAAGGCCAGGCGGGAGCCAAAGTGCTGTTGAGCGGGGGTCTTGCGCTCCATGTCGAAAATCACCTCCAGATCCTGGAGTCCCTTCTCCCCCAAGCGGGCCCGCGCCACTCGGGTTCCCCCGCCGCCCGGCCCAGGAGCGGCATAGG
>NZ_JANSHS010000422.1:0-1059 GCF_047461695.1 Synechococcus sp. R6-7 | reverse complement strand
CCCCCCCTTGCGTGAATTCGGGGGAGAAGTTGAGGAAAATATCGTCGCCCTCCACCCGCACATCCAACACCCGCGTCTGGGGGGGAATGGCCGTGGTGAGGTGGGGATCCCGGGGGCCGGCAATCAGCTCCTCCAGAGCCAGGCGGATGGCTTCTTGAGTGTCAAAGGCGCGAACCCTGCGCTCCTGCTGCACGTAGTAAATGGAGTTGTCAGCACTGGTCAGCCAATACAGGGAAAGGGTTTGCCGGGGCCCGATGCTGTACCACCAAGCTCCCCCCATCACCCCTAACCCCAGCAAGAAGCCAAGGATCCCCAATTGCAGGGCCCGGCCGCGACGTGGGCAGCGACGCCGTCCTCCCAACCTAACGGAGCTGAGCTGTGCAATACGGCCTCCGTAGTGGCTCATCGCTGGCAACCCCCTGTCTTACCTAGCTCTAGGGTAGCGAAGAAAAGCCCACTCTGCCGGGGATCCCCCATAGGCTGGACAGGCAAAAGTGCGGCAGCAACTGGGATCCCTTTATTTGTATGATGATAATGATTTACACCCGGCATCGCTGAGTCGATAACTGAGCACACAAGGAGCTGAACCTCAATCATGGTTACTGCCACCGCTACTGCCACCAATGTTGGCTACATCACTCAGGTCATTGGGCCTGTGATCGACGCCGAGTTTCCCAGCGGCAAGCTGCCCGAAATCTACAATGCCCTCAAGGTGGAGGGCACAACCGAAAGCGGCCTGAAGGTTAAGGTCACCTTTGAGGTGCAGCAGCTTTTGGGGGATAACCGCGTGCGTGCAGTGGCCATGTCTTCGACCGATGGCCTGGTGCGGGGCATGCCGGTGGTGGATACGGGCGCTCCGATTACTGTGCCGGTCGGGCAGCCCACCCTGGGGCGCATTTTCAATGTGCTGGGAGAGCCGGTTGACCAAGGAGAGCCCGTTCAAGCCCAAGAATTTGCCCCCATCCACCGCAGTGCGCCTCCACTTGTCGATTTGACGATCAAGCCAGAGCCCTTTGAAACCGGCATCAAGGTGATTGACCTGCTGGCCCCCTTCAAAAA
>NZ_JANSHS010000421.1:0-957 GCF_047461695.1 Synechococcus sp. R6-7 | reverse complement strand
TTGAGCTTATTATTGACTAGAGTCATGCTCGTCTGCGTCAACCGAACCGCGGCTTTTGGGCCTGAAAGACCTCTTGGGCTTTGGGATCCCCTCGCTGAGGGCGGCGTTGGACTCCACTTCGGTCATGGTGCTAGAGCCGAGATAGTAGCCCCACCGATACACCAGATCCCCAAGGATGCCGTAGTGTCTCAGGGTTTGCAGATCTTTCATCAGGAGCGCACCGTCACGAACGGATCCCACACCAGAAACCCTGCTCTGCTTTTTCGCCATTCGCATCTTCCCTTACAGCATTTTTGGGCCTGACTTTTAACTTGAAGAAGACCCCGTTTTGTTCCCACCTCAGCTTCAATTTTAGGCTTCTGGGAGTGGCCTCATGGGTAGAACACTCTATGTGTCCCAACAGGATTGCTACCTCAGCCTCGACCAGGAACGCCTGGTTGTCAAACGGGCTGGAGCTGTTCTTCAACAGGCTCAATTGCCCCACTTGGATCAGATTTTGATGGATCAGATTTTGATCTTTGGCCATGCCCAAGTCACAACCCAACTGATCCAGAGTTGCCTAGAGCGCAACATCCCCATCGCCTATCTTTCCCACATGGGGTACTGTGCTGGGCCGTCATCAACCGGCAAGTGCAGACCTACCAGCAGTTTGTAAATGATCAGATCCCTGTTTACTTGCCGTTCCTCATCCGCTGAGGGGATCCCACATGCATGGTCAAGTCGCGATTTTTGTGGGTTTCTCTTCCGCGGCCCAAAGCGGGCCCATGTCCAGGTAACGCCGGAAAGCCCAGTCCTCCGTGGCCCTCAGCATCACCACCGTGGCCAGATTCACCAGGCTCCCCTCGCCGGGGAAGACCCCAACCACCCTGGTCCGCCGCTTCACCTCACGGATAAGCCACTCCAGCACATTCGTGCTCTTGATGTGCCGCTGGTGGACCCCGGGAAAGTCCAGGTAGG
>NZ_JANSHS010000420.1:0-6320 GCF_047461695.1 Synechococcus sp. R6-7 | reverse complement strand
AGCAGTGTTCAGCGTAAATGTATCAGCTGCCTATTGCAGCATCAAAAAAAGAAAGTCTTCTAGGTTGGTTAGGAAGGTCAGCACCTCAGCGGTTGTTCGTTCTTCATCTGGGGATCCCAACTGGACGGCCTGTTGAATCAGCTCTCGAACCGGCGTTGGCCCTTGGAGCAGTGGCGCCAACCAGCTCACTTTCTCGGCAGGGATGCTGATCCGCCCGTGGGTGGCCCCTGTCCACTGCATTTCGTAGGGCCGCTTCTCTTGCAGGGCTTTGCTGTACTCCTGGCGAAAGCGGGGGTTGTCCATCAACAGGGGATTGAATTGTACGGATCCCGACAGCCAATCTTCGTCACTCCAAGGCAGCACCGGCGAAGAGCCGGCATGCTCCGCCCAAAAGTCGATGAGGCGATGGACAGGGCGAAGGAGTTCATACAGATGCAGCCGCTCCATGATGCTGAGGGTTGCCAACCGCTGCCGCACAAACTCAGGCACCT
This sequence comes from Synechococcus sp. R6-7, assembly GCF_047461695.1. Classification (NCBI taxonomy): domain Bacteria; kingdom Bacillati; phylum Cyanobacteriota; class Cyanophyceae; order Synechococcales; family Synechococcaceae; genus Synechococcus; species Synechococcus sp. R6-7. Next base: position 5,829 of record NZ_JANSHS010000420.1, on the reverse strand, counting down.
CTTTAAACAAAGACTCCACCGACCAGTCGGGCCTATCCACCAAACTCAAAAAGCTCAACCCCGCCTGCTGCAACATGCGAAACAGGTCGGGGATCGTGAACCCCTTGTCGTTGGAGAGTAGGTAATTATTCATAATGGCCGCATCTTCGGCATAGTTGGCCGGGTTCCAGAGCACCGCCTGGGCCACTTCTTCTCGCAGGGATCCCATAAACTCCCGCACATTCTTGGCCCCTACTGCTGGCGGAACGTCAAATTGCCCCACCTTTTGCAACCCCTCTTGCAGGCGGAAAAACACCTGCCGTTGGTAGCGGCTGTGGAGATTGGCCCGGATGATGCCATCGGGCTTGAGGACATTTTTCATCGCCCGCAGGCCCTCGGTGGGATCCTCCAGCAAATACAAAACATCATTGAGGCTGATGAAATCGAATTGGATCCCCAGGCGATCCAGCTCCAGCAGATTGAGGACATAAAATTCGGCATCTGTGAAGCCGTGGTGGCGCAGGCGTTCCTCGGTAAGCTTGACCGAAGCCGGAGACAGATCACAGGCAACGATCTGGGCCCCTGGATTGGCCTCAGCCATCATCAACGTTTCCCAGCCGGAGCCACAGCCGGCATTCAACAACACCTTGCCCTCTGGCGGGACGATGGTATGGGTGCGCAGGTACTGAGCCGTGGTGTAGCTCATCTTAAACATCTCCGGCAAGGCATTGCGAGCCGTCTGCGAGAGGGGCACATTAGGGTAGGGCAGAGCCTCGTAAAGGCTCAAGGCTCGTTCCAAAGCGGAGAGGGCAGAGCTGGCCATAGGCAGGGGAAAGGCTCAACGGTTCAATTTATGATTGAGTGTAGCCCTGGTCGCGACAGCCTCAGGGATCCGCAAAAAACTTGCCATGGCTACTGCTTCCTTGCCCCGTCGTCGCTCTCGCTTCTCCCTGGCAGGCACTCTGGCCGCCGTTGGGGGGGCGTTTCTGTGTGGGATCCTGGTGGTGCGGCTGCAGTTGCCGATGCTGGAGCGGATCAATCTGGGAGAATTGGAAAATGCCGAGGCCCGCAAAAACCGCAACATTGCCCTGGCCAATACGCTGGGGTGGCTGGGCTACCGTAACTTGGGGGCTTCCTGGCTGTGGCTGGAGCTGATCCAGTACTACGGGGATGCACCGGCTCGCACCCAGACTGGCTATGGCCTGGCCTACGACTACTTCGATCACATGCTGCGGCTGGATCCCCATTTCCTCTTGGGCTACCGGCTCTCCAGTTTGGTGTTGGCCTATCGGGCCGGCCAGCCGGAAAAAGCCGTCGAGATTTTGGATCGCGGCTTGCAGCAGTTCAACCCCCAAAACAACCCTGACGCCTGGCGACTTTATGTGGATCGCGCCCTACTTAACTTTATGTTTCTGGGGGACGCGGAAGCGGGCCGCACCGATTACTACCAAGCTGCTGCCTGGCGAGAGCAGGTGGGCCTGCCTGGAGATGAATTTCGTCAACTAGGAGATAACATCGCCCGCAGTCCTCTCAGCCGCCGTTCCCAATTCGATGTTTGGCTGAGCGTGTATAACTCCACCACCGACCGGGATACCCGCCTGTACGTCCTGGAACAACTGGCCCAATTGGGTACGGTGCTGCAAACGCTGCCTACGGGGGAGATCGAGATCCTGCCCCCTCCTCTGCCCGACTTCCCCGACGAAGAACCCTATCGCTTGCGCCTGTGATTTGGTCCGGGGGACAAAGATTGCGCCTTAGGGCTGTGACGTTGCCCCAAAAGGTGAGCTAAACTCTAACCCAAATTAAGCCGACCCCACGAGCCGACTCTTCGAGAGCCGCAGCTTTTCGTGGGAGAGGTTCGCTTTTCCGACGTAGGGAGCAGCTGGCTCTGTTGCCTTTGCCAGGGAAGAGCAGCAGCCAGCCTCACGGCAATCCCCAAGGACGCTCTGGGATTCCGGTTTGTTCCCCCAAACTTCTCTATCTTATTATTTCTTAACTTTTGTTCTTGTTCTGCACAATAGGAGTGACCCCCATGACCTCAAGAACTTCCCTTCTGATGACTGTGGCTGTCCTTTCGGGCAGTTGGCTTGTTCTTCCGGCGGCAGCACAATCTTCCGGGACGGCCCGGGTGCGGTCGGTGGTGGATGGGGATACCTTCTGGGCGGACTTGAACGGCAGGCCAACCCGTTTCCGTCTGGCCTATGTGGATGCGCCGGAGCTGACCCAAGGGCGCTGGGGGCGGCTATCCCAAGAGGCTCTGCAAAACTTGCTCCCGACGGGATCCCTGGTGCAGGTGGATACCCTCTATGTCACACCGGAAGGGCTTCACATTGCCCAGGTGTACAACGCCGATGGTTTGGTGAATTTGGAGATGTTGCGCCAGGGTCAGGCGGTGGTTTACGAGCGCTTTTTGCACGGGGCCAATCGGCAACGCTACCTAGAAGCCCAAGAGGCGGCCCAAGCGGCGCGGTTAGGCTTCTGGCAGCAACGCAATCCGGTGATGCCTTGGGAGTTTCGGGAGACGGCCACGCAAACCTCGGCCTTTGCGGGGGTCAATGTTTTGGATGGTTCTTTGATTCGTGAAAATCCGGCGGCGGCTGCGGGTGTGGGGATTGCTACTGCGGTGGTGATGGTGGGTCTGAGCAAGGTGCTGTGGAGAAAGCCCAGCCGACAAAGGGTGAGCATCCGGCAGATGGAGCGGGATCTGAAACAATTGCAGCGCAGCCTGACCACAGCCCTGGCCAGTCGCAAGCAACTGGAACGGCGGTACGACGAAATTTTGCAAAAGGCCGAAGATTGGTTTGTCAGGGCTGAGAAAGCCAGCCAACAGAACCAGGATGACCTTGCCCGCGAGGCTTTGGTTCGGCGCAACCAGCACATGAGCGCAGCAGAAGCGGTTCGCAAATCTTTGGATGAAGTTGAAGCACAGGTGGCAACCCTTCGCGAAGGCATTTCCCGCCTAGAAAGCCAGATCTCGATGGCCAAACTGGAGCGGGAGATGAACAACTGACGCCAACGCGATCCAGCCCAACTCTTCCTTGGGAAAGGGGATCCCCGGATCCCCACAGTCGGGCTAAGGCAAGGACGGGGGCAGACTTTGCAGGATGGTGCGGACGACTGCGGCCGAGTTGAGCGCTGCTGTTTGAAAAAAGCTCAAGAAATCCGTATCGTCCCCTGCATCGCTAACCGAGCGCACCAGCAAACAAGGGATCCCGGCTTCTTGCGCTACTCGCACCACGGCTGCCCCCTCCATCTCCACAACCAAAGCGCCGGTGCGTTCTCGGATTTGTCGGCGTAGGTCTGCGTCGGCCACAAACACATCGCCGGTGGCCACCAAGCCTTGATGGATGACGGGATCCCGGCCTTGTAGGGGGTGGAGAGGGATCCGCTCGGGATGGGCCACAATCAGGTCGTAGAGGGCGCTATCGGCCTCGGCCAGTGGGTGGCGCAGCTCTGGGATAAAGTCGATCCCCAAGACAAAGCCCTCGGGTCGTCCGGTGCCAAAGTCGTGCTCAATCGCCGCATGGGCCAGCACCACATCTCCCATGTGCAGGTGATCGGCCAAGGCCCCGGCCACACCGGTAAAAATGATCCCCTGCAAAGGGAAATGGGCCACCAACAGAGCCGCCGTGGTTGCCGCCCGCACCTTGCCCACCCCACCTTGTACCACCACCACCGGTTGCCCCGCCAGGGATCCCTGGTGGAACTGTCGCCCCAGATGGGTATGGATGGAGCAGGTTTCCATTGCTGCGGTGAGCATGGCCACTTCCTCGGGCAGGGCTCCAAGAATACCAATGGCTTTCTGGGGGAGATGAGATGGAGATTCCATAGAGCTTCCCTCAGGTTCTTCGAAAGACTTTTGAACAGGCTCTCTCTCCAGTTGGCGGGGGGGATCGCTTGCCCTCACCTGTCCGGCCACTTAGTGAACCATTGCCAACGGTTTCATTCTCGCCTGAGTTGAGGATCCCAAAGCGATGACCGGATAGGTCGGAGTCTTAGGCGGTATAGCGGTATAGTTGAGGTGGTTGGATAGGGAATAGGGGGAAGACCATGGTCTACAGTGAGCCGCTCATGAGCACCTTTAACCCTTCGCCAGAGGTTTTTCCAGAGCCCCTTCGCTGCGTTGAGGTTGTCTCGGCGGTGGTTTCCAGCCTCAAAGAGGATGCGGCCTACGAAAACCATGAGCAGGGACACACCTGGAAATTCACCTACGGCACGGCAGAAGTGTTCGTCCATCTGAGCGGCGAATCCCCAGAAGACACCCTTTTGGTATGGTCTCCCGTTCTCTCTCTGCCGGTGGCAGAACCGGCCAAGCTGATGCAGAAGCTCCTGGAGAAGAATTGGAGCGACACCCTAGAGGCGCGTTTTTGCATTTGGAACAACCAGGTGGTGCTGAACCACTACCGCACCTTGGAAGGGATCACAGCGGGCGAAATTTCCCGGGCCATCACCATTGTGGCCAGCTTGGCCGATGAATATGATGAGCCCCTCCAGGCGGAGTTCCCCAAAGTTTAAGGTCTGGCTTTGCCAGGATGGGATCCCAGGGATACTGGCTCCCCTACCGCGTGGCCTCTGGGGCCTGGCAAATGGAGCAGGATGCCTGGCTTCTGCAGCGGCTGCGCCATGACCCTCACCCCTGCCTGCGCTTTTATGGCTGGGATCAGCTTACCCTCTCGCTGGGACGGCACCAGGTTTGGCCAGATCCCCTGCCAGGGATCCCGATTGTGCGCCGACCCACGGGGGGAAGGGCGGTGCTCCATCAGGCGGCTGAGGATGCAGCAGAGCTGACCTACAGCTTGGTGTTGCCCCTTTCTTACTTGCAAGCCAGGTTGCCCAGTTTGCAGCGGGCCTGGGTGTACGACTTCTGTTGCCGCTTTTGGGTGCAGGGGTTGGCGGAGCTGGGCATTGCCATAGATGAGCCCGCTTTTGCTCACGGCCGAAGCCACCGGGATCCCGGCTACCGCAACAAGACCAGTTGCTTTGCCTCCCGTACCCGTGCTGACTTGAGCTGGCAGGGCAAAAAGCTGATGGGCAACGCCCAACTGTGGCAACCTTGGGGGATCCTGCAACAGGGATCCCTCCTATTGCAACCCAATCTAGAGCTGTGGGAACGGTATCTGCCCGGCTCGCAGGTGATTGGTATCTACGACATTTGCCCCACGGCGCCAGGGATCCCTGCTTTGATCGAACATTTTCTCCAGGCCGCCCGGGAGTGCTTTGAAGTGGAATGGCAAGAAGAAGCCTGGCTCCCTTGGCCGGACTGAGGGCCGGTTGCTGTTAACAATTACCAGCAACAAGAAGCGGCTTGTCTCAACCGTTCCCCAACTCCCCTCTCTCCCTGGGAAAAGGACTGCCAGTCTAGCCGAGACAGCTGTGCTAGAACCTAGGCAGCGCTCAGCCAGGTAAGCCATGCCGAAAGTTTGGGCGGCAGTTTTGCTAGTTGTATCCCTGCTGCCGCAGCCCGCTTGGGCCATTACCCTTGAACAAGTGCCCAACCCCCGCCGTCAGTATGGAGGGTGGGTTTCCGATACCGCCAACATCCTCAGCAGCAGCACCGAAAACGAGCTCAACCGTCTTATCACTCAGCTTGAGCAGCGCACCAGTGCCGAGATGGCAGTGGTTACCGTGCCGAATACTCAGGGATATGCAACACCAAAAGACTTCACCACGCAGCTATTTAACTACTGGGGGATCGGCAAGGCAGGCCAAAACAACGGGGTTTTGTTTCTCATCTCGGTAGGGGATCGGCGGGTGGAAATCGAAACGGGCAGGGGCCTGGTCGCTATCCTCCCCGACAGCCGAGTCCAGCAGATTATCGACCAGCAGATCCTGCCCAAGTTTCGCGATGGG
>NZ_JANSHS010000419.1:0-2937 GCF_047461695.1 Synechococcus sp. R6-7 | reverse complement strand
CAGGAGAGTTCAGCGTGAATGTATCAGGAACGGTTCGAGCCGCAGGGATCAGTGGGTGGCGCTCAGTTCCTTGGTTGGGCAGCATTGCAGAGCAGCAGGGCATCTGGATCCCAAAGGATCTGCCCATCAAGAGCCATTCTCCCCAACACCGGCATTCCTACTTGGGCTTCCAGGCGCGGGATCAAAGTTGCATCCAGCTTTTCCAAGGCTTGGGGATCCCCAGTTTCGGGCAGGGATCCAACCAGCACCCATCCCAAACCACGGGCCTTGGCTTGGCGTAACAGGGCGGCAAAAGCGGCAGCTTGGCTCAGGGCGGCCTCCCGTTGCAACGTCAACAGCAAGCTCAACCCCCACGCATGGGCCAGATCCGCCCAGGTTTGGCCTGGCCCTATGGGATCGGCAACGCTGCCCGGCAAAACCAGTAGGGGATCTTTTTCTCCTGCCCACTCGGAGATTTGTTGCCAGAGGGCCTTTAGCTGAGCTTCCGAAGGGGTGGGATCCACTCTGAGCCGGCCCCAAGGGCGTTGAACCACCTGCTGCCAAGCGTCGGCCACTGCCGTAGCTCCTGGGATCCCCGGCCAGGTGTTGGCCACCATCACCTTCATGGCTCTGCCTCCCATAGGGCGAGAAACTCCGGCTGGATCTCGAAGCCAAACACCAAAGCCATATCCCGCAGCATGGAGACGGATCCCAGGTTCTGCTGCTTAAACCACCGCATCAACACAAAGATCTTCTGATAGACAAAGATCTCCAACGCTTCTGGGTTGTAAACAATACCCTCCCGAGGGCTGAATTGGTGGGGCACCATCATAGCCGCGTAACGGGCGAGTTCTCCTTGGCGCCAATTGAGAAAGTAGGGCATCCAGGGGTAGACTGTATCCCAACGAATAAACCACAGGCGCACCTCCGGGATCTCGGACAGCTCCCGTGGATCCTCAGGGCTGCGCGGCCAATCGATGGCGCATTGCACCTGCTGGGCAGCACGCACGGGATCGGCCATCAAGGTTTTCACCAGCTCATGGCCGGGGGTGAGATCCAGAGTTTGAATGGCCTTGGCAGGAAGGTAGAGGGTAATCGGCACGGCAACACAGCTATCTGGCTTGCAAATGCAGCTTATCTCAGCTCTGCTCTGTCTTGCTCGCCACTGGGATCCCTAGACGGGTGAGATCCAGGGCAAAACCTGCCGTTACCAAAAACACTTGGTCGGCCAGGGGAGCCAGCCTTTGGGTCAGTTCCCCCATCCGATCCCGAAACCGCCGCCCCAGTGGGTAAGCGGGCACCACCCCCCAGCCCACTTCTTCAGACACCAGGAGGATCTCCCCTCTATGGCTTTGCAAGGTTGCCAAGAAGGATTGCACCAAGGGATCCCATTCTGAAGAGGGACAGTCTAGGCCCTGCGCCACCCATCCCCCCAGCGAATCCACCAGCGCACAACAGGGCTGGGGCAACTTTTGCAGTTCTGCCCCCAAGTCCCTCCCGGTTTCCCAAGTCTGCCAACTGGAAGGCCGCCGTTGCCGGTGCTGTTGAACGCGCTCTGCCCACTCTGGGTCAGTCTCAGGATCGGGTTTCGGCCCGGTAGCCAGGTAGATAACCGGCAAGCCCGAAGCCGCAGCCAAACCCTCTGCCAGCCGGCTTTTGCCGGAGCGCACAGGGCCGCAGATCAGCACAATCGACATTACGCTGGAAATCCACTGACGCTTGAGATTAACCTAACAACAGCGCACTTGAACTTCAGGCTCAAAAGCTCGACCATGACAGATCCCAAGCCAATATCTCCGCCTGAACAAAAGGCTGCTTCGGCCTCTTTTCGATCTGCTCAACCGCTCTGGCTCAGCCTAGCGCTGGGGATCACCACTGCTCCCGTTTTGTTGGGCTTGGTCTTGGCAGATCGGGCCGGGAAATGGCTGGGATCCCTGAGCTGGGAAGATCCGGGTTGGTGGCTGGGGGAGCGGCTGCCCAACTTAGACAGCGCCCCGCTACAGGCCCATGAGCAACAACGCAAAAACTCTGCCCCGGTCGAGAACCCCTAGCTTCTCTGTCACTTTCGTATCATAGGAAAGCGAACTAGCAGCAGGAGTTAACAGCCTTTGCGTAGGCCGGCCAGACTATCTCAGGAGTTCGCCTCCACATTCTCGGGGGTGCTGTTTTGGACGAGCGCATTTCTCTTCACAACGGTGTTGAGCGCTTGTCTGGGCTACCTATTTGGTCAGCGAGCTCTATCGGGGGTTTCTTCTCCTGTCACCGGCTCCGGTCAGGCTTCTCCTTCCCGCGAAGTTCGGGATCCCCGTACTGTGCCTTTGCTGAACGAGGCTGAGGTAATTGCAGCAGCCGAAGCCAGCCTTCGTCCGTCCCCAACTCCCACCCCCCTCTTTACCCCAGCACCCACGCCGGTTGCAACTCCCACTCCAACACCCACCCCCAGATTGTCTCCTGAATTGGCGGCGGCCCCGTCGCCAACTCCTCGCCCCGCCACTCCATCTCCTCCACCTCCCCGTCCGCGTCAGCAGGACGGAGTTCCTGCCCCGCCGGCGCCCACACCACCTTCGCCCCCCCTACCAATTGCCGCCAGTGGACAGGTCTCTATGCAGGTGCTCTCGGTTCGTCGCGAGGGAAGCCAAGTGGTTCTGAATGTAGCTATGCAAAACAACTCGGCAGAGACGGTGCGCTTTCTCTATAGCTTCCTGAACATTACTGACGACAATGGACGGTCAATCAACGCGCTCACCCAGGGTTTGCCGGGGGAGCTGCCCCCCAATAGCCAAGTCTTCCAGGGAACCATCCGCATCCCAGCCTCGAGCCTAGCCGGATCCCGATCCCTGTCCCTGAGTTTGGCTGATTACCCCAGCCGCCGCCACCGAGTGGGAGCCAGTGGGATCCCAGTGCCGCCGTAACACCCCTCTTCCTTTAGCTTCAGCTAGAAATCGCAGGAGCCCCGCA
>NZ_JANSHS010000418.1:0-2497 GCF_047461695.1 Synechococcus sp. R6-7 | reverse complement strand
CCGCCTAGCGGTTGATGTCGGGTAGTTTACACCAGCTCTAGGTGGATCTCCGCTTTTAGCCGTTGGGGGAGGGAAATTTTGAATACATCCCCCTGATTCATTTCCTGGGCACCTTTCATGCTGGCCAGGGCTTCCACCACTTCTTCGGAGTTGGCGGTTAGCACCACAACGGGGCGCTCGCAGGCAATGGGGAAATCGTGCCACGTGCCGAGGTGCAGCAGCAGCCCATGCCCGGCAGGGAATCGCAGGGCTTGTACTTTGTCGAGATCGGGAGCTGCTTTGGGATGGTTGGGAGGAGCCATCACCATGATGAACGGCTCTTGCCCCAGGCCGACAAACAACTGGGTCATACGCATGTGGCGCTCCAGCCAGAGCACAGGTGGATATCCGGGCAGGATCTTAGCCGTACGGATAACGGCTCTGCCGGTGTATTGAAAGTCGATGTTTTGTCCTTCCAGGACACGCCCCTGATAAAAGGGGATCCCCAGCCCAGGATTGGCCACATCGTCCCCTATAAGTTGGCCGAAGGGTTGCACATTTTCTGGGGTGGCATCCACAATCGGCACCCGGACAACGGTGGTGGCAGTTGCAGTCGTGCTCATGGTTTGCATCCTCGCTCTTGATTGGACTGGGGTCAATTGGATTGGAGTCAGGCTTTCTATCTTAATTAATTGTCTTATTGAGATTAATTGTCTTATTGAGAGCAATAGGTAAAGAAACGGTTTTCCCGGTAACGGTCTATACATCTTTGATTCTTATTTAATTCTTAACTTTTAATTCTTAACTTTGTTCTTCTCGAGGGCTTTGCGGGTTAAACCACCGCTCGATGATGTGGCGAATTTGCCGGGCGGCAGTGCCATCGCCAAAGGGGTTTTGGGCTTGGGCCATGCGGGCATAGGCTTGTGGGTCTGTGAGCAATTCTCGGGCTGCCTTCAGGATCTTTTCGGGGTGTGTGCCTACCAGGCGGGCGGTGCCGGCAGCAATCGCTTCAGGACGTTCGGTGGTCTGCCGCAGCACCAGCACCGGTTTGCCCAGGGCAGGGGCCTCTTCTTGAATGCCGCCGGAGTCGCTGAGGATGAGGGTACAGCGCTGCATGGCGCTCACCCAGAGGGGATAGTCCAGAGGCTCAGTGAGAAAAGCCCGCTCATGGGATCCCAACAGGGCTTGCAGGGGATCCCGCACCAAGGGGTTGGGATGGAGGGGCAAAAGAAGGGCGGTATCGGGAAACTCGGCCAAGATCTGCAGCAGAGCCTTGCCGATGGCGGTTAGGGGATCCCCCCAATTTTCGCGTCGGTGCAAGGTAACCAGCAGGACACGGTAGCGCTGCCAGTCCAGGCCGGGAATGGGGCAGGGGATCCCTTGGGAGGCCACCTGCAGTAGGGCGTCGATGACAGTGTTGCCGGTGCAATGGATGGATCCCACCACGTGGCTTCGCTTCAGGTTGTCAACGGCTTGGGGGGTAGGGGCAAAGTGCAGGCTGGCCAACTGGGAGATCAGGCGGCGATTGGCCTCTTCGGGGAAAGGATTGTAGAGATCATCGGTGCGCAGTCCGGCTTCCACATGCCCGACCGGGATCCGGTGGTAAAAAGCTGCCAAGGCGGCAGCGAAGGCGGTGGTGGTATCTCCCTGCACCAAAACCAGTTGAGGATGTTGCTCTTGAAAGTAGAGTTCTAGGCCCCGCAAGGTGGCTTCGGTGATGTCCGTCAAGCTTTGGCGGGGGCGCATGATCGCCAGATCCCGATCCGCTTGCAGACCGAATAGCCGCATCACCTGATCCACCATTTCCCGATGTTGTCCGGTCAAGATCAGCTCGGTGCGCAGATGGGGACTGGCACGCAGAGCTTGAATCACCGGGGCCAGCTTAATGGCTTCGGGCCGTGTGCCCAAGATCACGGCAACGAGGGGAAGAGAGGCCATAAGCTCAAGGACATCGGCACCTGTAGGAGATGGGAAGCGCAGCTCATTGAAGCAAGGCCACCAACAAACCACTAACAAAAACCACTAACAAAACAGAGGCGGCGAAGGGCGTGGGTTGCTCAAGGTCGCAAGCCACCGAGATGTAGACTTTGCTGAGTCAGGCTGAGGGCAATGTCGAGACGAGAGGAACCACAAGGGGGCTATTGCTGCTCACTCCGATCTTACCCCTCCAGCTGCCCCACCAATTTTTCACCGGATGAGCTGGAGAAAAAGGGTTGACGGGATCCCACTCCTGCAACTAACCTAAGGGGGGCTGAAGAGATCCTCTTCTGGCTGTCCGGGTTGTTTCGGTTAACCTTTTTGGAGGAAAACGTTCAACAGCATGGACGCTTCCGGTAGTTGTAGCGCCAGCCACCAGTGGATGGTCTTCGAGGAGCACGTTCTTGAAGACTCGGCTCTTACTGGTGTCTTCCTTTTCCCCGCTGACAGCTTCTGTCGTCGCTTGAGAGGATCCCGTTTCGCCAACGCGAAGGGGTGGGAGAGTTTTCCCGGCTAGCTTTTGACTTGGGTGGCTCTCTCA
>NZ_JANSHS010000417.1:0-6002 GCF_047461695.1 Synechococcus sp. R6-7 | reverse complement strand
GGGCGGGGGACAGGCACGGCGTAGCGACGGAAATCCGGCATTTTCAGCTCCCGCGTCAGCAGGCCGCCGTTGGCGTGGGGCAAAGCCCCCATGCGTTTTTCCCCTTTGGGGGCCAGCTCTTGCAGCTCCGGCAGCAGACGGCCATTTTCATCGAAGAGTTCTTCCGGCTTGTAGCTGCGCATCCAGTCCTCCAGAGCCTTGAGGTGCTCCGGTTTTTTGGCCAGATCCGCCAGGGGCACTTGGTGGGAGCGCCAGAAATCTTCCACCTTTTTGCCGTCCACCTCTTTGGGGCCGGTCCAGCCTTTGGGGGTGCGCAGGATGATCATCGGCCATTGGGGACGAGTGGGATCCCCTTTGCTGCGGGCATGCTGCTGGATTTCTTGGATCTCGTGGATCACTGTGTCCAAAGTGGCGGCCATCAACTGGTGCATCTGGGCCGGCTCGGAGCCTTCCACAAAGTAGGGCTTGTAGCCGTAGCCCACAAACAGGCTTTGCAGCTCTTCACGGCTGAGGCGGGCCAAAACAGTGGGATTGGCGATCTTGTAGCCGTTCAGGTGCAGAATCGGCAGCACCGCCCCGTCGTGGATGGGGTTGAGGAACTTGTTGGAATGCCAGGAAGCGGCCAAGGGCCCAGTTTCCGCCTCTCCATCCCCCACCACACAGGCCACCAGCAGATCGGGGTTGTCGAAGGCCGCCCCAAAGGCATGGGCTAGGGCATAGCCCAGTTCTCCCCCCTCGTGGATGGAGCCGGGGGTTTCCGGGGCTACATGGCTGGGCACGCCGCCGGGGAAGGAGAATTGCTTGAACAGCTTGCGCATGCCTTCAGCGTCTTGGCCGATGTTGGGATACACCTCGCTGTAGGTGCCTTCCAAGTAGGTGTTGGCCACTAGAGCAGGGCCACCGTGGCCGGGGCCGGTGATGTAGAGGATATTGAGGTTTTCCCGTTTGATGATGCGGTTGAGATGCACGTAGATGAAGTTCAACCCGGGTGTGGTGCCCCAGTGCCCCAGCAGGCGTGGCTTCACATGTTCCAGTTTTAGGGGTTCTCGCAGCAGCGGGTTGTCCATCAAATAGATTTGCCCGACCGACAGATAGTTGGCGGCCCGCCAGTAGGCATCCATTTTGCGAAGCTCGTCGGCGGTGAGCGGTTTTGTCGAGAGCTGTTCTGCCAGAACCATAGCTGTACCCCATAGGTATCTCTACTCCTATGGTGATCCGGGTTTGCCCAATTGCCGGGGGATCTTGGGATTCCTTTGGATTTGGCTCATTGGGTGAGCGGTAGGCACCTGTTACCACCACCAGGGCTTGATCGGGGTGCCGTCGGGAAAGATCAGGCCGGCAATCCGGGATCCGCTGTGCTTTAACCCTTCGATCTGAGCTCCTTCCAGGTTGGCTTGGGTTAGGTTGGCCCCGCTGACATCGGCCCGCCGCAGGTTAGCCCCCTGAAACTGGGCCTGACGCAGCTCGGCGCCGCTGAGATTGGCCCCTTCCAGGTCGGCATTTTGCAAGTTGGCCCCCCGCAAGTCCGCTCGCTGTAGGTTGGCTCCCCCCAAATCTGCTCCCTCTAGGTTGGATCCACGCAGATCCGCCCGGTTCAGATCCGCTCCCCTCAGCCGGATCTGACAGAGCACCAGTTCCCGCAGATCGGCTTTGCTCAGGTCTTGGCCGGAGAAATCTTGCCCCTGTCCCCCCCAGTTTTGCAACTGCCAAATGTGGCGCACCCGTTCTTCCAGGTGGGTCTCTTCCGAAAGCCGGGATCCCCGCAGGCTGGTGCCGCTAACTTTTACCCCCCTCAGGTCGGATCCCCGCAGGTCGGCTCCCTGTAAGTCGGCTCCGCTCAGCTTGGCCCCTTGCAAATCCGCTTGGCGCAAATCCGTTTGCCGCAGCCGGGCGCCGTTGAAGTTGCAAAAGCGCAAGTTGGCCCGCCTCAGGTTGGCCTCCCACAGGTTGATCCCCCCCAGCCGTGCTTCTTGAAGGTCGGCTCCCTCCAGGTCTGCATAGGCAAAATCCCGCTCCCCCCGCCGATAGGCCACGATCACCCCTTGCGCTCCCCCCACCGGGCGAAAAGGGCTGTAGGTGCGACAGGCCCGTTCTGCCTCCGGCTGGCCAAGCTGAGACAACAGCCGCCAAGCTGCCAAGCGGACTGCCCAAGAGCTATTGCCGGCGAGGGCTTCAATGAGTTCGGCCAGGCCCGCCGACCCGTACTGCAGCAACTGGGGCAGGGTGGCCAAGCGCACGGCTTCATCGCTGTGGGTGAGTCGTCTCCGCGCCCCCTCGAGACCTCCCAACACCAAGGCGTGGGCAGGGGCGCTCCCGGTTGCCATTTGCCCCCCCAACACCAGATCCCAAGGTTGGGGCCGGGATCCCTGGCCAGTTCTGACAGCCGGCTGAGGCTTACCTACCATGGGCAGATCCCGATGAACCTGGCTTATAGCCAACGCCCCACCACCACGCGGATGGTGCCATCCTCCAGCACTTCTTCGGCCTCGATGGTATAGCCCTGCTCACGGGCTGAGCGCAGCAAACTTTTGTGGGCGTAGCGCTGCAAAATCGGCTCCAGGAAGGTCTTGGGATCGATGCCCGCCCCCCACAGATCGGCCACCAGCTCGTAGTGATCCCCGTTGCGACGAAACCCGATGTCGAAGCCATTCTTTTGCCGGATCACCAGATCGGCGCGGGTGCGGTTCCAGAGATAGCCCCGCAGGCTGGCATTCCGCTGCACAGCGTAGCCCAATTCCTTCAGAGTCTCTTCCAGGAGATCGGCGTCTTTGATTTGCACTTGCAGGGTGGTGAAGTGAGACATGGCCCTTCCAATCCTTTGACCGATGGAGACCGGATCCTCACTATAAAGCGCCCTTGGGGTGGTGGAAGAAATGTAAACCATCCTGCGGTGGGTCGAGCGAGCGGAACGCAGCTCCCCCTTTCTCCCGCAGGAGTGCAACACACCTGGGCCTGGAGGGTCGCTGGGCTGGCCTGACCTGCCTTCTTATGTAGGCGCGCGCTGCGGCATTCGCGATAGCGGTACGGAGCACCAAGGCTGAGGCATCCGCGCCTGGCGTGTTCGGTAACACAGAAATCTTGGATCTGCATCTAGAGTCTAAAGTCAAGAATTGACGATAGTCTCCACTATGTTTGGAGGCAGCAGCAAAAATCTGTCCCACAGGGATCTGTTCTCGTCTGTCTCCGGCTGGAATTGCCGGCGATGAGGTACCAAACCAGCCCCAAGCCGTTCCAAAAACCCGCCGATGACCCTTGCTGTGCCTTGCCAAGTAAGCTTTTCCGATGGCTCTGCGAACAAAAATACTCATCTCTAGTCCCACAAATTGGATGAAAAAATTGCTTTTTTGTCTCTTGAAGATCTCTTGAAGATCTGATTTGGTACCAAAAACTGGTCAAGCAAGTGGAATAATTTTTTCAATCTATCTAGATCTAGAACTTAAGATTGAGTTTATAAAATAGTTGATCTCTTCCCTCCTACTTAAGGTAGAGTTACTACTCAATAAAAAAGGACTTAAAGCACTGCCGGTAGTGTCTAGTGAAGCAGCCTCAATAAATTTAGTGAGTCAAACACCGAGTTCTGGATTAGATTTTTCGAAGTCAAAGCCTTTACGAAAAGGCTTTTGTGCTGGTATGAATAAGGTGCTGTTTGCAGAAAGGTCAGCTTCGTGTGTAGGAAGAGGGCCCGATGCAGCAGGAGAAGTAGAGATTCTGACAGGACATGAATTTATGGTGTGGGGTTTGATATGTCAGAAAGTCTTGACTTGCAAGATGCGGTGGGGCGTTTCTTAAAGACGATTGGCCGCTACTCGTTGCTCACCGCTGAAGAAGAGCTCCGCCTGGCTCACCAGGTGCAGCGGATGGTGACGCTCTTGGAGCAACGGCAGCCCCATGAGTCTGTGGAAGGTTGGAGCCAGCGGCTGGGGATCCCTTTAGCAGAGCTGCAGCAGATCCTGCGGCAGGGGGAAGCAGCCAAGAAACGAATGGTGGAGTGTAACCTCCGCTTGGTGGTGTCGATTGCCAAGCGCTATCGCAATCGAGGCTTGCCGTTTCTGGATCTGATTCAGGAAGGCACCATCGGCCTCACCCGCGCCGTGGAAAAGTTCGATCCCACCCGTGGCTACAAGTTCTCCACCTATGCCACTTGGTGGATCCGGCAAAGCGTGAACCGGGGCATCCAAAACAAGGGGCGGATGATCCGTCTGCCGGCCCACATGTACGAAAAGGTCTCCCAGGTGAAGCGGCGCTACCGCGAGTTATCTGCCGAAAGGGGATCCCGTCCCCAAGCGGAAGAAGTTTTTGATTCTCTGGATATTGGCGATAACTACCGGGAGCTGATCACCCGCCACATGGCAGAGATGCGTTCCTTGAATGTGGGGGTAGGGGATGAAGACGGCACCGAGCTGCAGCACTTCATCCCAGATGAAGACAACGACCCTGTTGAACACCTAACCCAGCTTGCCCGTCGAGAGGAAGTCCGCGCGCTGGTGGGCCAACTGAGTGAACGAGAACGACAGGTGATCGTGGCTCGCTATGGGCTGGATGGATCGAGGGGCCTAACGCTGCGGGAAATTGGGGAGCACATCGGCCTTTCGCGAGAGCGAGTCCGACAAATTGAGCGGCGGGCCTTGCGGAAATTGCGGCGGCTGCAACAGGAATACTCCACGCCCAAAGCTGCCAAACCCTGGGTTAACGGGAACCTGTAACCGTTTGCGTCAGCGGTGCGCAGCACTGTAGAAAGGTTTTTTCACCACTTCGGCAGGCTGGCGCTGCCCCCGAATTTCAATTTCCAGCCGGGATCCCACCTTGGCCCAAGCCGGAGCGACATAGCCCAAGCCAATGCCATAGCCCAAGCTGGGAGAATGGGTGCCGCTGGTCACCTGTCCGATCGGCTCAGGGGAGTTGGGAGCGTAGATGGCATAGCCGCTGCGGGGGATGGCCGGATGCAGCATGCGAAACCCCACCAGGTGGCGAGGGATCCCTTGCTGCCGTTGGCTTTCGATGGCGGGCTTGCCGATGTAATCCCCTGGGTTGTTCACCAACCAGCCCAAGCCGGCTTCCAAGGGAGTGGTGCTCTCGTCCATGTCCTGCCCGTAAAGATGGAAGGCAGCCTCCAGGCGCAGGGTATCGCGGCAGCCCAGCCCACAGGGTTGTACGCCGGCCTGAATCAGTTGCTCCCAAAGGCGGATGCCGTCTTCGGGGCTGAGCATGACTTCAAAGCCATCTTCTCCGGTGTAGCCAGTGCGGGCCACAAAGATAGTCTCTCCCAAGGCTCCCGCCGCTCCGGCAAACTGACCGTGCTGAAACCGGCGCAAAGCCTTCAGGGATCCCTCCAAAAAGGGCTGGAGAACCTGTTCGGCTGCCGGCCCCTGCACCGCCAACAAGACCCGAGTGTCGGAGTGATCCTGAAGGTTGACTCCGGGGATCCCTTGGAAGTGGTGGTTGAGCCAATCCCAATCCTTCTGCCGGGTAGCTGCATTGACGATCACGCTCCAGTGCTCCAGCTCACCCTCCGGTGGATGCCGGTAGAAGATGACATCATCCAAAATGCCCCCCAGTGGATTGAGCAGGACGGTGTAGCGACCGGATCCCACAGGAACGGCGCTCAGATCGCTGGGAACCAGACGGCTGAGGTGGGATCCCAGCTCCGGCCCCCAGAGGGTGAACTTGCCCATGTGGGAAATGTCGAATGTCCCCACCCTCTCCCGCACTGCCCGATGTTCTGCTATCACTCCCCGATACTGCAGCGGCATTTCCCAGCCGGCAAAAGGGACAAATCGCGCCCCCAAAGCTTGATGAAGGGGGAACAAGGGGGTGCGTTGCAGAGGCGTTTGGCTCATCAAGGGATCCTCAGCGGTCTAAAGACTAAAAGGTCAAAGACTAAAATAAGTGCAGCATCGCCCATTTCTCGGAGCTTGTGCCATGCGCCTTCTCCACACCATGATCCGCGTCGGCAACCTGGAGCGCTCCCTGCGGTTTTACCGAAAAAACGCCGTAAAGCCCTG
>NZ_JANSHS010000416.1:0-6535 GCF_047461695.1 Synechococcus sp. R6-7 | reverse complement strand
AACACACCGATTTCAGCTTCATCCCCCAACAGGTGCGGCCTTATCTTGGTGTTGCTCTGAAGCTGGGATATGGGCTTTTGGCTTTAGTCTTTTTTGTCCTCAACCAAATCCTCATCTGGCGCTACGTCCATCATCTTTGGGTAGCTTGAACCGGCTTGGCTGGAGATAGGATGTGAGGGATCCCAACTTCTCACCGGCTGAGAGCTGTGGCGTTCTCTTCTCCCCGCAAGTCTCCCCGTCAAAAATCAGCCTCGCGTGTCGCTCAGACCCTTGAGCCCACCAAAATTTACCCCTGCCCGTGCTGCCATCAAGGTCAGTTGCGCCTGATCACCCTAACCGAAGCCTTCGGGTGTAGCCGTTGCCAGCATATTTTTGCCATCACCCCCGACCGCCTGTACATCGAGCAACTGGCCGTTTCCTATCCCTACCGCAAAATGTGGTTCTGGAACGGCTACCAATGGGTGTTGCGGCGGGAAAACACCCTACAGGGATCCGCGCTCTTGGGCCTCACCCTCAGCTTGGGCATTGTCTTGGCGGTTGGGTTCATCGGCGCAGTGCTCTTCCCAAACCAAACCCAGTTGCTCAGTTGGTTCATGATTCTCGGCTTGTTGTTGACGCTGTTGGTGGTAACGGCGATCCTGATGCTGCGGCGGCCCTGAGACTTACGAGATCTGATCCGGCAACCGGTTTCTAGAGTTGGCAGCCCTGACACTTGTGGATCCAACCATTTCTTGTTAGCAGTGGTCTGGAGAACGCAGCGGGTCTGTCTCTAATGGGCTAGGCGGGAGAAGTTCAAGTGACAGATTTCGGTTCAGACTTTGACTTAGGTACCACTCTGCGACAGGTACGCCGCTTACTACCGCAGATGCAGCGGTTGAGCAGCCAAACCAAGCGCCAGGCCCTGCTGGCTCTCTCGCGGTGTTTGTTGGAGCGCTCCGATCTGCTCCTGGAAGCCAATACCCTCGACCTGGAAAGTTGCCGCGAGCAAACCGTACCGGAGTGGATCCTCAACGGCCTGAAGCTCACCCCCGAGCGTCTACAGCGATCCGCCCAGTTGCTGACTCTCCTGGCCCAGCAGCCGGATCCCATTGGCAAGCTGGAGAAAGGGCACCGCCAGGAGAATGGCCTGTTTATTGGCCGCTACCGCGTCCCGTTGGGGTTGATTGCTCTGGTCTACGAAATCTACCCCGAGTTTGCCTTAAATGGCATTGGCATGTGCCTAAAAACAGGAAATGGCGTGATTTTGGCCAGCAGCGGTCCCATCCAGAAAACTCACCAGGCTATGGTCAACCTGTTGGCAGAGACGGCTTATGAGCACGGGATCCCGGAAGGGGCCATTCAAACCTTGCCCGCCCAAGACCAAACGGCGGATCCCCAAGCAGATTCCCCACTGTTGCCGTTGCTACAGCAAACCCGCTACCTCGACCTGGTGATTCCCTGCGGTCGCCCCGGCTGGGTGGAGTTCCTGTTGCAGGCCAGCAAAGTGCCGACTCTGGCTACCCATTTGGGCTACGGCCACATCTATCTGGATCGCACTGCCCCTTGGCCCTTGGTCAAATCGGCTTTGTTGGATCCCCTGGCCCAGTACGGCTCAGAAGGGATCCCTATCTATCAGCCCCTCACCCTTTGGCTGCTGATCCACACCGATTGGGCCGCCAACCATCTGACCGCCTTGGTGGAGGACTTGCTGGGTCACGGGATCGCTGTACAGGCAGCAGCACCCATCCTAGAGCAGTTCCCGCAGCTCCAGCCGCTTGGGGAAGGCTTTGACTCGACAGAACGACCTCATCTGCGCCTGCAGCCCATTGCCGACCTGACGGAGGCGATCGCCTGGATTAACAAAAATGGTTGCCGTCAATCGGAGACGATCCTCACCGATAGCCAATCGGCGGCCCAGCGCTTTCTCCAGGAAGTAGATGCCGCCCTGATCCACATCAACACTTCCCCCCTCTCGGCAGGCCGGGGAGCTGGGATCCCCACGTTGGGAGCGTTTCGCGACCTGTCTTTGGGCATTTCTACTCAGCGGCTGCACGTGCGCGGGCCCATCGACGTGGAAGCCCTGACAACGGTGAAGGTGGTGGCTCAGGGCGATCTGTAGAGCCGGGCAGCAACCCAACTGATGCACCAAGGTTGGCCGGTCTGCCCAAGATCCAAGAGCTGGGATGAGGCTGGAGAATGAGAATGTAGATCGCCATCAGCTCAACATCCAACTGAGCCCAAAGGGAGGACTTTTTTGGGGATCGACCTTCGCAGTTACGTGTTTTTGGATCGGCTGCAACCCCAGTATGCTGCTTATCTGGGCACAGTAGCCTATGGCTTTTTGCCCCTGCCTGGGGACACTTCTTTGTGGGTTGAGATTTCCCCCGGCATCGAGATCAACCGCGTTATGGATATTGCCCTGAAGGCCACCTCGGTGAGGCCGGGGCTGCAGGTGGTGGAACGCCTCTACGGCCTTCTGGAAGTACACTCCAGCAACCAAGGGGATACCCGCACCGCCGGACGGGCGATTCTGGCTGCCTTAGGGGTGAGTGAACAGGAGCGCCTCAAGCCCCGCATCATCTCCAGCCAGATCATCCGCAACATCGATCCCCACCAAACCCAGTTGATTAACCGTTCCCGCCGTGGCCAAATGCTCCTGGCCGGCCAAACCCTCTACATCCTGGAGGTGCAACCGGCAGGCTATGCCCCCCTGGCTGCCAACGAGGCAGAAAAATCTGCCCAGATCAACATCCTAGAAGTGATGCCTTTCGGTAGCTTTGGCCGCGTGTACTTGGGAGGGGAAGAGCGAGATATTCTGGCCGCCTGCCGCGCTGCCGAAGCCGTTTTGGCGGGGGTTTCCGGTCGGGAGCCCCTCTTGTTGCCTGAGGAGGTGTAGCCAATGGCAGACTCCGATCCCAAGCCAAGATCGCCCCTGTCGCAACGCCGGGATCCCTCTTCAGCAGAGCAGGTGAGGCTGTTGACGGAGCTGGCCGCTCCCTACCGCAGCTTGCGGCGCTTCATCTACTTGGCGGTGGGGTTCTCGGCTACCATCGGGGCGTTTGTGTTTTTCTTTCGAGCCCTGGCGGGACGGGACTTGAACACCACCTTGCCCAGCTTGGCCTTGCAGTTGGGGATCCTGGCCGGCGCCATCGGCCTGAACAGGCTGGAAAACCGCTCTCACCAGAAGGTGATCAGACAGGTCAAACAACGCTTGGGCATGCAGCAAGACTCCCAGGAGCCCCAACGGTCGGCGGACAGTTAGCCCGCCCATTCCCCGCAGCCCCTTTCTCAATCCAGATCAAAGTCATCATCATCCGCGTCAGCACTGCGCAGATAGCGGCGCTGAGTTTGGCGAGCGGGATCCCCTTGTGACCACTTTTGGACAATTTGGACACCCAGAAAGGTCAGAAAGGCCCCCAAAGCCACAAACGTGAGAAGTGGGAGCGCCAGGATCACCACTGCGCCCAGGACATAGATAGCCACCTTGGGCAGAGACGGATCCACCCCCCAGCGGTGGCTGCGCACCCAGTCGGTGAGCTGCTGATCCCATTGGCGCAGGCGAGGGACGTTTTCCTCGAAGATCTCCAGCAAAATTGGCCCCAGACGACGCAGATTGCCCTGAGTTTGCCTTCGCCAATCTTGCACCGAGCGCCCCATGTTCGGGATCCCTTGTCCTGTCATCTTCAGGCCGATCCTAGCCCAACCCCAGCAACCTTCCCATCAGCTCAGAGGACGACCCCACCGGATGTAAATTTGTTTGAACATTTGGATCGGAGATTTTGGAGGCTTCCCAGGACTACTGTACACTGAGGGCACTGGCGCAGCGATGTTGCTGCCATGCCGATTCGGTAAACCTTTTTTTAACTTTTCAACCTGCTCGACTGGAGAACGCTAATGGCTCACTCGGTCAAGATCTACGACACCTGCATCGGCTGCACTCAGTGTGTGCGGGCTTGTCCCACCGACGTGTTGGAGATGGTGCCCTGGAAGGGAAAAAACAAAGCTGGGATGATCGCGGCTGCCCCCCGCACCGAAGACTGCGTTGGCTGCAAACGCTGTGAAACCGCTTGTCCCACCGATTTTCTGAGCATCCGAGTCTACCTTGGCCCCGAAACCACCCGCAGCATGGGCTTAGCCTACTGATGGGGGCACCTGGCCGCAACCCCACTCTCAACTGCCCACAGAGCACAAGTATTCTAGAGTACCAGAAAAGCAGTTTACTTCCCAACCCAGTTCCAGCCTTTCCCTCTTCCGGGGAGAGGCTGTGGCGTATGGCAGGTCTTAAGCTGTTTGGTGACTCTAGAGGGGGGATCCGCCCCCTTTTTTCCTTTAGGGCTGCAGATAGAGGCGGTGCTGACGGATATAGTGCTCCACAGCAGGGGGCACCAGGTAGCGGATAGACCCTCCCTTTTGGATTTGCTGTCGCAGGTAGGTGGAAGAGAGCGTCAGGGTAGGGGCTTCCAGGATTTGGGCTTGGATGGGCAGCTTTGCGGCCACCGCCTGCAGCACCTGGGCGGCATCGCCGGCATCCACCCGTGGGGCAACAATCCAATGGCAGAGGCGGGCCAGTTCTTCCGCTTGATACCACTGGGGCAGGTCCCGCAGAGCATCCACGCCGATGATCCAGTACCACTGGGTATTGGGTTGCTCCTGGATGAGGGTGCGCAGTGTCTCGATGGTGTAGGAGCGCCCCGAACGGCGGATCTCCAGCTCTGAGCAGGCGAAGCGCTCGTGGTCGGCAATGGCCAGCTTGACCATGGCCAGGCGGTCGGCTTTGCTGGCGCCAGGGGCCAGAGGCTTGTGGGGGGGATCCCCGGCGGGCATCCACAGCACCTGATCCAGGTCAAACTGCCAAAGGGCTTGTTCTGCCATGATCAAATGGCCGTGGTGTACAGGGTTGAAGGTTCCACCCAGAATGGCAATGCGGCGGTGCTTCATGGCTGCTGGCTCAGGTAGGTGATGGCATCCCGCAGCCAGTCTTCCGTTGGGCGGGGGTGAGTGGGCAGAGCTTGCAAGGCAGCCTGAATTTCCTGAGTGCTGTAGCCCAGGGCCAGCAAGGCCATTTCCACCTCTTCTCGGATGGGCATGGGCGGCCCTCCGGCCAAGGGTTGATCCGCAACCCCCATCCCCTGTCGCCAGTGGGCCAGCTTGGTTTTCAGCTCCAGGGCCAGCCGTTGGGCCGTTTTATGACCTACCCCCGGCGTGAGGGAGAGCAGGCGCACATTTTCGGTCACCACCGCCTGCACCAGCTCCGGCAGGCTGAAGGTATTCAGCAGGGCCAAGCCCAAAGCCGGCCCCACCCCTGAGACTTTGATGAGTTCCACAAACAAGTCCCGCTCGGCTGGCGAGCCAAACCCGTACAACACCAGCTCGGTCTCTCGCACCACCAAATGGGTGAACACCCGGACGGGCTCCCCCACTGCAGGCAGTTGCTTGAGAAAACGTCCTGGGGCCTTGACGCGATAGCCGATCCCCTGCACCTCAACAGTGAGGCTGCTGCGCTCTCCCCATTCGATGGCCACAAGGTGGCCGCTTAAAAACGCGATCATGCTGCGAGTTTAATCTGGGTTTGGGATGCTCTGCTCGACTGGAGCTCCAAAGTCGGCCAAGCAATCTAAAGTCCTTGCCAAAGGCTGCTTCCCTACAAGGCTATTTCACAGACCATTTCTCTACCTGTAGACTGTTCCCCATCCAGCTCTGTATTCTCCCTCATCCATGCCGATTCGCCCTTTTCCCATCGGCCAATGGCTTTGGATCCTGTTCTCGCTGGGGGTGCTGCTCTTTCTCCATCTTCCTCTGCTGGTGATCGTCCTTTATGCCTTCAGCCCCGATGAGGCGACCTTGCGCTTCCCTTTGCCGGGGCTGACCTGGCGCTGGTTTGCCGTGGCCTGGGGGCGGGCAGATATTTGGCGGGCCTTGTTTTTGTCTTTGCGGGTGGCTGTGCTGGCTACCGGAGTGGCGGTGGTGCTGGGATCCCTGGCGGCAGCAGCAGTCTATCGCAGCCGATTTTTTGGCCGCGAGACGATCTCGTTTTTGTTTGGTGTTGCTGCCCATCGCCTTGCCGGGCATTGTCTCCGGGATCGCCTTGCGCTCGGCGATCCATTTGCTGCATATCCCTTTCAGCTTTTGGACAATTGTTATCGGCCATGCCACCTTTTGTCTGGTGGTGGTGTACAACAACGTGCTGGCCCGGTTTCGCCGCATGGGACGCTCTCAACTGGAGGCTTCTGCCGACTTGGGGGCCAATCCTCTGCAAACCTTTCGGTACATCCTTCTGCCCGAACTGGCCTCGGCCCTATTGGCGGGATCCCTGCTGGCGTTTGCCCTGTCTTTCGATGAAATCATCGTCACCACCTTCACCGCTGGCCAGCAGCAAACCCTGCCGATCTGGGTGTTCAGCCAGCTAACCAAGCCTCGGCAGCGCCCGGTGATCAGCGTGGTGGCCCTGGGGGTGATCGGCCTGACGGTGCTCCCCATTTGGCTGATCCATCACTTGACCCAAGAGAAAACCACGACTCGCTGATGGCTCTGATACATTTACGCTGAACACTGCTGA
>NZ_JANSHS010000415.1:0-1241 GCF_047461695.1 Synechococcus sp. R6-7 | reverse complement strand
CATCGCGACATCAAACCCAGCAACCTCTTCATCGAGCAAGTTTTTCAAAATGGCAAGCTTATCCCCCAACTGAAAATCCTCGACTTTGGCGTGGCCAAAACCCTGGCGGATCACACCCTCAGCCTGGGCACCCAAAAAGGGGGAGGATTTATCGGCACAGCTCGCTACGCCTCTCCCGAACAGATGCGGGGCAAAGCCTTGGATGCCCGCTCGGACATCTACTCCTTTGGCGTGGTGCTCTACGAGATGCTGACGGGATCCATGCCCTTTCAATTGGAAACTGACTCTTTGCACAGTTGGATCCACGCCCATTGTTACGAAAGCCCAATCGAGATCAACCCGAAGGCAGCCCCCCAGCCGATCCCACCCCCCTTGGCAGCGGTGGTGATGGATTGCCTGAAAAAAAACCCAGACGAACGACCGCAAACGATGCGGGAGCTGGGGGAACGACTGCTGCAAGCCTATGACCTGACGGCAACCACCCAACTCTCTAGTGGCCAAGCCAGCACTGTGATCCTGCCCACCGGCAGCGCTAAGGCTCAACGGGATGCTCCACCCTCTTCTGACCCCAAGCCACCAATCCAAACCACCCGCAATACAGGATCAGCTTCTAGAGCCTTTGAAGATATCCGCGATGAGGATCTGGATCTCATCGAAGATGAGCCGGTCTCTCCCCCCTCCCCAGGTGCAGGGATCCCCTATTACATCACCGAGCGGGAACCCTCCTCAGCAGAAGCTCTGCCGGAAACACCGGATCCCTCTCCCCAAAGTGGGGGCGAAACTCCCAAAACGCCCTCCACAGTGATCCCAGCCAGCAACGCTCTCCCGACCGTTCAGGATCCCCCTGTCGCTCGCCCTGCCACGCCGGCACGAACCGATACTCCCCGCACTCGCCCTCTGCGGCAAGCTGCCCCCCAAACGGTTCTGCAACCTTCCGACAGCAACCTGAAGTGGGTTTTGGCCGGGGGATCCCTGGGCGTTATGGCTTTGCTGGCCGCCTTTTTGCTGTGGCCACGTCCAGCGGTTCGCGATACCCAGGAACAGCCGGATCGCACCCCAACTCCCGAACTCAAGGTAGAGCCCATACGCATAGAGCCTATACCCGTAAAACCAATCCTAGGGATCCCAACTCCCGGTTCTACGCCTACCCCTACGCCCGAAGCAACCCCCACGCCTACCCCTGAGGTAACTCCAGCGCCGACACCCACCCCGACTCCAGCACCAACACCCACTCCGGTGCC
>NZ_JANSHS010000414.1:0-5801 GCF_047461695.1 Synechococcus sp. R6-7 | reverse complement strand
AAAAAATTCTGCCGCTCGCGTAAGCGGGACGGAGTCCTTGTCTAGTCTGGTTAGAGCCGCCCCTTGCTGACTTGTCCCATCGCGTTAGCGGGACGGAGTCCCATGCGTCCTTTCGGCAACCCCAACCGTCTGGGCAGTTCTCCTAGCCGCAGATCCCTGCCGGGATCCAGCTCCTTCGTTCAGTTTCGCCGCGACCCGCACCTAGTGCCCTTTTGGGGCCTAAGCCTACTAGTCATGGGCCTGGCAGTGCCTCTGTTTGTGCTTTCGGGGGCGGATCCCAGTTTGGCTGGCTGCGACGAGAGCTTTTATGCCCAAATGGCCCGCGAGCTGCTGCGGGGAGGGCATTGGCTGGGGCCCACTTTTTTGGGGGAGCCTTTTTTCGAGAAACCCCCTCTGCTCACCTGGAGCGTGGCCCTCAGTTTTGCCCTGTACGGGGTAAACGAGTGGGCAGCGCGGCTGCCAGGGATCCTCGCTGCTTTGCTCTCCATTCCCCTGGTGGGTTGGATTGGGTGGTTTTTTTTGCCGATGCGGGCGGCCTTTTTGGGGATGGCGGTTTTGCCCCTGTGCTACCTCTGGGTGCAGCAGGGGCGGCTGGTGGGGCAGGATGTGCCCTTGACCTTTCTGGAGCTGCTGGGGATCCTGGGGCTGGTCAACGGTATCCGCGGCCACAGGGTTTGGTTTTGGCTAACCGGAGTGGCCTTCGGGCTGGGCCTGCTGATGAAAAGTGCCATGATCCTGCTGCCGGGGGCGGCTTTGATCCCCTATCTCGTGCAGCAACGGCGCCGCTGGATGGGATCCGCCCCATTTTGGCTGGCGCTTGGGCTGGGCTTGGGGATTTTTGGCCTCTGGCTAGGTCCAGCCATGCAGGTGTATGGCCCACAGGTGCTGACCACCCTGGTGGGGAAGGTGTGGGATCTGGGGCAAGAGCCCTTCCATGCGGATGCCACCGGCTGGTACTACTTTTGGCACATTCCCGTTCATGGCTTCCCGTGGACGGTTTTGGCTTTGGTGGGTGGCTTTCTCCTGGTGCGCCAGCAGCCGGGATCCACGCTGCTGATCTGGTCTTTCCCCCTGCTGCTGTTGTTGTTGTTGCAGCTTTATCCCACCAAAACCCCCTACTACACCGTGCAGCTTTACCCCTGGCTGGCTCTCTTGGCCGGGGTAGCCTTGGATCAAGCGTTGGCTATGCGGGGTCGCGTCAGCGGTGCGGATCGCGTTAGCGGGACGGAGTCCTTGCACTTAAAGCCCCGTCTGGCTCAGGTGATCTCTTGGGGCCTGGCAGCGGTGGGGCTGCTGCTGTTGGGCTTGGGGGTGGCCGTCCGGCTGGGCGTAGACGGTCTGGAGCTCCTACAGCCTCATGCTTGGCCGCTGGTGGTGATCGGTGTTTTGTACCTCTTGCTGCCAGGGATCTGGAGTTGGCGGCGGGTGTTGCGCTGTGCCGGCAGTCTGTGGGTGGGAACCCTCTTGTTGGCCGGGATCCTCGCCATGATCACCATCGTCTTGCGGCCTGATTTCGGCAACTTCAGCCCTGCTTTTGCCCGCATGGATTGGAGCCAGATGCTGCCCCCGTCCGTTCGCGCTATTCGGACGGAGTCCTCGACAGAGGCTGGGGAGACGGTGGTGGATATTGGCCGCAGCGGCTTGCCGGATGTCTGTCAGGCTCAGGCCATCGCTTTTTATACCCCCCATCCGGGGAGATGGGTGGATGATCAGGCTCTGCAACGAGGGGAATATGGAGACTACCTTTGGGTTTCTCCGGTGCAGGCAGAACAGGTGGAGATCCGGGATTTGGGGTTACAACCTCTAGCGGCGGTGGAGGGCTGGCAACTGGTGCGCCGTTTGGATCCCCTCTTGGAGCAGGGCAGCGGGGAGCCTCTTTGAGTTTAAAAATCTTAAGTTTAAGAATCCTAGGAAGTGTTAAAGCATGGCGGGAATAGCGGAATCGGGCCGGTCGTGGGTGTCTCTAGAGCGTACCTGGGTAATCCAGGGATTGGCTTGGCTGGCAGCGCTGCTATTTGTGGCGGGGGTGATCCTGCTGGCGGGGGCTTCACCTCTCCAGGTGGCGGCCAGCATGTGGCAGGGGGCCTTCGGCACTGAAGCTCAGTTTGGCCGGGTTTTGGCAACGCTGGCTCCCCTTGTCCTCTGCTGCTGTGGGCTGGTGTTTACGTTTGTTGCCGGTCTCTACAACTTGGGCATCGAAGGGCAAATGGTGGTCGGGGCAATTGCGGCCACGTTTCTGGTGCGTCTGGAAGCGGGATGGTTGCCGCCGCCACTGGCCATTACCTTGGCGCTTTTGGCCGGGATCCTGGGGGGGGCGGGCTGGGGCCTGTTGGCTGGGATCCTGAATGTGTGGGGGCGGGTCAACGAGATCTTCGCTGGGCTGGGGCTGAATTTTGTTGCCCAAGGTTGGGTGCTCTACCTGATCTTCGGCCCTTGGAAAAGGCCGGGGGTGGCTTCCATGAGCGGGACGGAAGTGTTGGATCCCCGTCTGTGGTTGCCCACCTGGGGGCGGTCAGAGGCCAGTCCGGTGGCGTTGCTGCTGGCCCTGTTGGCTTTGGCCCTGACGGTGCTGGTGGTGGGCAACACTCGCTTCGGCCTGCAGTTGCGGGCGGTGGGGAAAAACCCTGTAGCTGCTTTCCGGTTGGGGATCCCGGCTACCCGCAGGTTGCTCATGGCATTTGCCTGCTGTGGGGGCTTAGCAGGGCTGGCGGGCGCCTTGCAGGTGTTGGCTCTGTTCCATCGCCTCATCCCCAATATCTCCAGCAATTTGGGCTTTCTGGCCTTGTTGGTGGTGATGCTGGCAGGCTTTAACCCCCTGCTGATTTTGCCGATTGCCTTTTTCTTCAGCAGTCTTAACATCGGCAGCTTGCAACTGCCTCTCTCTTTGCAATTGGAGTCTTCTTTGGCCGGTGTGATTCAGGGATCCCTGGTGTTGTTCGTCTTGTTGGCCCAAGGGATCAGCCGCCGCTATTTCCTTGGGAAAGGTTAATGGCTTCGGCGATTTCTGGGATCCCTTTGCGTTAGCGTTGCGCAACAACGAGATTTAACTCCTATCGCGGGGGAAAACTTTGGATTTTTCTGCTCAGGACAGTGGTGCGGTTCCTCTGCCGTAGGCATAGCACCATCAACATCGGGAAATAAGGTTATCGTAGAAGGATGAATCGGACATCCCCTTTTTCAAATCGACCGCTCATCGGCGTTACCACCCGCAACCGCAATGACGAGGGAGACTTTGTAGCGCCAGGCCGCTATGTGGATGCCATTCGTGCTGCCGGAGGGATCCCTGTTCTTTTTCCCCCAGGCGAAAGCGAGCCCCAAGTTTTGCTGTCTTGGGTGGATGGCCTGGTGTTGACCGGTGGCGGCGACCTCTGCCCCAGCACCTATGGAGAGGATCCGCAACATCCCCAGGTGCGCTATGTGAACGCGGAGCGGGATCGATTTGAGGTGGCCTTGGCTCAGGCCGTGCTGGCCCAGGGGATCCCTGTTTTAGGCATTTGCCGGGGGATGCAATTGTTAAATGTGGTCAGTGGCGGCAAGCTGATCCCCCATGTGCCTGATGTGTACGACGAGCTGGATCACTTCAACCCCGCTGATCGCAAGCCCATTCGCCACAATGTCAGCCTGATCCGCTCCACACGGCTACACCAAATCGTCGGCGCAGAAGAAATCTCTGTGGTCTCTTGGCACCATCAGGCCATCCGCGATGTGCCCTCAGGTTGGCGTTTGGCTGCCCGTTCTCGAGATGAGCTGATCGAGGCCATTGAACACGAAACCCACCCCTGGGCTGTTGCCGTGCAGTGGCACCCCGAGTTCACCTTTGAAGAAGCCGAGCACTTCCGTCTGTTTCAAGCCTTTGTGCAGGCAGCACTGCGTTTTTCCCCGCGCCTAGCTGGCCTGCTGCCCAACCCTGAGCCCGTACCCCAAGTCGCCTAAAGGAAGGTTCCCAGCCAGAGGACAGTCCTGCCGTTGGAGAATCATCCAACAGTTATCCCGTCAGTTATCCCGTCAGTTATCCCGTGCTAACTTCTAGGCGGTGCCCCCTTGTCAAGAAGCGCCGTTGTCGCTACGCGACGCTAACGCGAACGCGGTAGCGGGACGGAGTCCTTTCCCGTCAGGGTGCCGTGGGCATATGAACAGGGAGCGACCGCTGGAGAGAGTCGTCTCTTTAGGGCTGGCTTTTGCCAGCTCAGCTCTTTTGGGTGCCTGCGGCGAGTGGAACTCTTCCCGAGCAGACCGGGTCAGTTGCCTAGCGATGCCTTTGTGCGCCTTTACGATGCCATCGGCAATGAACTCTGGAGCCACCAGTTTAGAACCCCTGACCAAGAAAACTGGGTTGCAAGCCCTGCCCTTAAGGGCGGCTTTTACTTCATCGCTACGTGACGCTTTCGCGGACGCCTGCGGCGGCGCAGAGCGCTATAGTCTGTCTTAGTTGGGGCACCGGTGAAAGTAAGTGTATCGCGTCCGCAGGCTCAAGTTAGGAACTTCCCCACAGTTGCACCAGTTGGCTTTGGCAGCAGGCCAGCTGTATTCCCAAACCCTCGTTTCCTTTTGGCGGGTAGTCCGTAAAAAAGGTTTGTGGTTGAAACCCGCAAGCTTAATGCGCTGGTTCCCCAACAGCCCAGAAAATGAGCTCCATGCCCACAGTGCTGACGCCGTAGTGCAGAGCTTCTGTGCTGCCCTGAAATCCTGGCGCAGCCGCCGCAACAGCGACCCCACCGCCAAGCCCCCCAAAAGACGGCGGCGCTACTTCAAGGTCATCTGGAAGTCCTCTGCCATTAGGGTTCGGGGTGGGAAGTTAGTTCTTTCCAACGGCAAGACCAACCCGCCTGTGGTCATTTCTTGGGCGTGGGAGACTCCAGTCCAAGTAGAAATCGGCTGGGACGGCAAGCAGTACGAGCTGCGGGCCTGCTACGACCCCAGCAAACGGCAGGCGGAGAGGAAAGAAGAGGAAACACCAAAGGCCGGGGAAGTGGCAGGGGTGGATTTGGGAGAAGTGCATCTGGCCGTTGCCCACGATGGGAAGGAAACTTTCATAGCCAACGGGCGGTTGCTGCGTTCCCAAAGGCGTTACCAGAACAAGCTGAAGGGCAAGCTCTCCAGGCTAATGGCTCGCAAGAAGAGAGACTCACGGCGGCGGAAGCGGTTAGTTCGTTCTAAGCAGCGTCAGTTAGCTAGGCTGGCAAAGCAGATGGCGGACATTCTCCACAAGCAGACGACCAGGTTGGTCTCCACGCTCCAAGCAAGAGGCGTGCAGACGGTTGTGATTGGGGACATCCGGGATATCCGGCGGTCGGCCCAGTACAACAAGGCAGCCAACCAGAAAATCCACCAAATGCTGTCGGGACAGGTGCGGCGGATGCTCACCTACAAGGCAGAGCAGTTGGGGATGCGGGTGGTGTTGCAAGAGGAGCGGTACACCTCGCAGAAGTGCCCGCGCTGCAACATGCTCCACAAGCCCAGTGGTAGGGAGTATCATTGCCGAGCCTATGGCTTTAGGTTTCACCGCGACGGTGTGGGTGCAGTGAATTTGAGACGGAAGTATCTGGGGCAGTTCGATGTCCCAGTAGTTGGGGTGATGGCATCCCCCATTGGGTTGAGGTATTGGCCTCACGCCCAATGTAGCCCGGCAAGTGAAAGTCGTTTCACAAACCGGGAAAGAATCCCTCGCCTTTAGGCGGGAGAGAATGTCAATGGATCGGTTCTCTTGCTTCGGATAGAAGGGGAAATCTTTGGGTGGCGGGGGTAACTCGGGGAGCCTTTCCTGACCAACCCCGATCGCGTCAGCGGGACGGAGTCCTTTC
>NZ_JANSHS010000413.1:0-3557 GCF_047461695.1 Synechococcus sp. R6-7 | reverse complement strand
CTCCGGCCTTCAGGCCGGGGAGGATGTCAATTGCAGAGAGCGAGTACCTTTGCTCAACAGGGTTGAGATTTGTTAACTCTTCTATACAAACCTTCTCAATCCCTTTTTTCAACAACCTTGTAGTCGGTAGAGTGTAGGGCATCTTCTGGGAACAGGCGACGTCAGGATCCTTAGCCCTTAGCTGCCAGGTGATACCGGTCACCGCCCTGAAGCTCTTTTGGGTGCAAGCTGAGAGTAACTGTGGCCACTTCCCAGATCTAGGAGATCGTTTAACCATGCGCAACCTCTCTTCCGTTTTGCTGTTCGGGATCCCTCTGGTGAGCCTCAGTTGGACAGGGATCCCGGTGGTGGCCCAATCCGCCAATCCAGCCCTCTGCCAGCAATTTCCCCAAGACATTCGCTGCACCCTCTCTGCCCCCAGACAGGTGGGACAAGCGCCGCAACCCACATCCCGTCCTCGGATTGCAGTCTTGGACTTTGATTTCAGCAGCCTCAGCAATCCCTACAGCTTCCGCGAGGCTTCTCGGGGGGTGAGCGACCTGTTGGTGGATCGGCTGGTGAGAGATGGCACCTTTTCCGTCATCGAGCGCTCGCGGCTGGACGCGATCTTGGCCGAGCAGAACCTGGGTCTATCCGGGCGACTGGATGCCAACACCGCTGCTCAGGTAGGCCGGATCCTAGGGGTCGATGCGGTGATCCTCGGCAGTGTGACCCAGTTTGATGTGTCTGTGCGCCGTTCTGGGGGTGGGGCACCGGTCTTAACTCCCTTCGGCAGCTTCCCGCTGGCGGTGGGCGCTGAGTCAGTGGATGCCGATGCCAACGTGCAGCTGAATGCCCGCTTGGTGAGCACCAGTACTGCCGAGATCTTGGCCGTGGTCGAGGGCAAAGGCAACGCCAGCCAGTCGGATAGCACGGTCACGGTTGCCGGCTTTGGCGGGGGATCCGCCACCAGCAACGAAGAGAAGCTGTTGGTTTTGGCAAGCCAACAAGCGGTGGAGCAAATTGCCCAGCAGTTGGCCGGTTTTGCCGGGCGCTTGGCAGCTCAGCCTCGCTCTCTGCCAACGGTTGACGCCTTGGTGGCGGATGTCTACGGCAACCAGGTGATCCTGAACAAGGGCAGCCGCGATGGCTATCGGGTGGGATTGATTCTTTCTGTGGAGCGCGTCGTCCGCGAGGTGAAGGATCCGGCCACGGGGACAGTCTTGCGCAAATTGACTGAGCCAGCCGGACAGGTCCAACTGACGGAGGTGGATGACAGCTCCAGTGTGGGACGCATTCTCAGCGGGGCAGGCTTCAAGGTTGGGGATGTGGCCAAGCCTGTCCAATGAGCTTTCCCAAGCCCTATCCTCAGGATCCCTCGATGGGAGCAAAGCCCTGCCGTTGCGTGTTTTCGGTTACGGTGCGCGGCTCTAAAAATTGCAGCAGGTAGTCGGGGCCACCGGCTTTGGATCCCACGCCGGAGAGCTTGAAGCCGCCGAAGGGCTGCCGCTCCACCAACGCCCCGGTGATCTCGCGGTTGATGTAGAGGTTGCCGACGGCAAAGTCCCGGCGAGCCTGTTGAATGTGGGAAGGGGTGCGGCTGTAGAGACCGCCGGTGAGGGCGTAGGGGGTGGCATTGGCCATCTGCAGAGCAGAAGAAAAGTCCGGCGCTGAGATCACCGCCAAAACCGGGCCAAACAGCTCCCGCTGCGCCAGCTCTGACTGGGGATCCACCTGGCTGAACACAGTGGGGCCGACGAAGTAGCCTTTTTCCGGCACGGGCAGGCTGAGGTCGAGGCGGGCATCAGCCTTAGCCGATTGAATGGCCTGTTGCAGGCGAGCTTGGGCCTCTGCATCGATGACCGGGCCAACTTGGGTGCTGGGGTGGGCTGGATCCCCCACATTTAAAGAGCGCACCGCCTCGATGAGCCGCCCCAAGAACAGGTCGTGAATGGACTGCAAAACGATCGCCCGCGAGCAGGCGGAGCATTTCTGGCCACTGTAGCCAAAGGCGGAGTTGACCACTCCTTTGACCGCCTGATCCAGGTCGGCGCTTTCGTCGATGAGGATGGCGTTTTTGCCCCCCATCTCGGCAATGACCCGTTTGATGTGGTGCTGGCCCGGCTGCAGTTGCGCGGCTTGGGCGAGGATCTGGCAACCCACCGCCTGGGATCCGGTGAAGGCAATCAGGTGCACCCGCCGGTCTTGAACCAACAGGGGGCCAATGGCTTCGCCCACCCCCGGCAGGAATTGAAAGACACCCTTCGGGATCCCAGCTTCGGCAAGGGCCTTGAGGATAAACTCCGCCAGTTTGGCGGCGATCAGCGAAGATTGCTCTGCCGGTTTGAGGAGCACGCAGTTTCCGGCCACCAAAGCCGCCGCTGTCATGCCACAGGGGATGGAGAGGGGGAAGTTCCAGGGGGCGATCACCACCGCCACACCGCGGGGCTGGTAGTGGTAATGGTTGGTTTCGCCGGGCAGGTTGCACTCCCGTCCCCGCTCCAGAGCCTCCATCTGTTGGGCGTAGTAGCGGCAAAAATCGATGGCCTCAGAAATTTCCCCATCGGCCTGGGCAATGGGCTTGCCCACCTCCAGCACCATCCAGGCAGCCAGCTCCGCCCGCTGGGCCTCGATTTGCTCCGCCACCCGTCGCAGGATCCCCGCCCTCACGGCAACGGGGGTGCGCCTCCAGCTGGGGAAGCTGGCTTGGGCCGCTGCCAAGGCTTGCTCCACCTGTTCCGGCTCGGTCAACCCAATTTCCGCTACCACCTGTTGGGGATCCGCAGGGTTGAGGGAGAGCATGGCTTGTTGGGTGGGGCGATATTCTCCGGCAATCCAGGGCTGAACCCTCTGACCCAGTTGAGGCCGGATCTCGTCCAATGCCTGAAAAAAGGGATCCCGCTGCTGGGGCTGGCTGAAATCCGTATCGGGAGCGGCGGCAAACGAGAGAGAAGGAGCCTGGAAAACGGATCCCTCGTCCAAGACCGGCGGGGCCAACAGCTGCTCGGGGTTGTAGCCCTGAACGCTTTGCCGCAGGAAAGAGGTGTTGGCGGTGTTTTCCAGCAAACGCCGGATCAGGTAGGCCATACCCGGCAGCAGCTCCCCGTAGGGGCAGTACACCCGCACCCGCTGTCCCTTCTGCACCAAGGCCTTGGCCAGGGGATCGGCCATGCCATAGAGCACCTGCAGTTCAAAAGCAGACTGGGGCACCTCCAGCGCTTGGGCGATGGCAATGGCTTTGGCCTGAGAGCGCACATTGTGGCTGGCGATGGCGGCGTGGAGATGGGTGTGGTGCTCCAACAAAAGCTGGGTCATGCGCTCGAAGTTGGCGTCGGTAGCAGACTTGCTGTTGTAAACCGGCTGTGGCCAGTGCTTTTGCGCCGCCAGGATGGTCTCTTGATCCCAGTAGGCCCCCTTGACCAAGCGCACCGTCACCGGGGATCCCCGCTCTTTGGCCCAGGCGATCAGGTTTTGCAGATCGGTGTAGCTATCCCGCAGGTAGGCCTGCAGCGTCAGGCCAACGTCGGTGCGGCCTCGGAACTCCGGCTCCAGCAGCAGCTCCTGCAAAATGGCCAGGG
>NZ_JANSHS010000412.1:0-11995 GCF_047461695.1 Synechococcus sp. R6-7 | reverse complement strand
GGGGTGATCCGTTTGCCTTGGGCTCGCTCCCGCATGAACTGGTCGGTTTTGGAGCTGGTGCGGTTGTAGACGGCAACCGGGAAGCCATTGCGCTCGACGTTGAGGGCCAGGTTTTCCCCCATCACCGCTAGGCCAATCACCGCAAAGCTGGGCTTGCTCATGGTTGGGGCACTATCGACACCTCACCCAATCTAGAGGCCAATCTGACCGACGGGGCTCAGGGATCCTGTTTTCTTCACCTTTGCCGGCCCTGATTCAAGGGCAGCCCAAACTCTCACGGGTGGTTACGCCGGTTATCGGGTGGGATCCCTCAGCTCGCTCACACAACTGCCGCTTTGCCGCCCGATCCACATAGGCTTCGCTGAAATCGGCGCCGGCAATCTGCGCTCCTTGCCAAACCGCCCGTGCGGCAATGGCTCCCGTGAGCTTGGCCCCTCTGAGATCGGCTCCTGCCAAATTGGCTAGATCCAAAAGGCTATTGCTCAAATCGGCACCGGATAGGTTGGCCCCCGCCAGATTGGCCTTGGTGAATGCCGCCCCCGAAAGGTTGGCCCCGTGCAGATCGGCGCCCTGCAGGTTGGCGCTGACAAAGCTGCTGCCCCGCCAATCTTGGCCGGATAGATCTTGACCTTGCAGATCGGCGTTGTTGAAGTTGAGACGGGCTTGGCTGCCCGCTATGGAGCCCCAGAGGAGCCAAAGCAGCAGAGTGGCCGCCAGCAGCATGCCCAGCTTCCCGAAGTCGCGCCAGCAAGTCGAGGCGTTGGATTTTGGGGCCATCGAGGATCCCTAGATTCTCTACCCCCATTCTTGCCGATTTTCCCCTTGCCCACTGAGAACTGGGATCATTGCGTTGCAGCAGAGACAGCCGTTATCCGCCGTAGGTTACATTCCGCTCGGTGGTGCGAAATTGCAGGACTGTCAAGCCCACCACAATGAGAAACAGGACGATGGATTGCGCGGCAGCCCTGCCCAAATTTCCA
Organism: Synechococcus sp. R6-7; assembly: GCF_047461695.1. NCBI lineage: Bacteria > Bacillati > Cyanobacteriota > Cyanophyceae > Synechococcales > Synechococcaceae > Synechococcus > Synechococcus sp. R6-7. The sequence continues at coordinate 11,015 of NZ_JANSHS010000412.1, read as the reverse complement.
GAAGACACTCCGATTTTGTAGATCTCGTAGATCAACACCGAGGTGGATCCGGAAGGGCCCCCAGCAGTCAGCAAGTCAATGGTGCCAAAGATATCGAAAAACGCATAGGTCATGTTGGTAATCACCAAAAAGAAGGTGATGGGAGAAAGCAGCGGTAGGGTGATGGCAAAAAAGCGACGCACTGCCCCGGCTCCATCAATGGCAGCCGCTTCCAGCAGATCCTTGGGCAGGTTTTGCAGGCCGGCAAGGTAAAACAAAATGTTGTAGCCCATCTGCTTCCAAACGCTAGCAAAGATCACCACCCAAGGGGCCAAGTTGGGATCGCTGAGCCAGTTTAAACGGGGGATCCCCACCAGGCCCAGCAAATGGTTGGCCACCCCTCCCAAGGGGTTGAACATGATAAAGAAGATGATCCCGGCCACCGCTGGAGAAATGGCGTAGGGCCAGATCAGCAACACCCGATAAATCGCCGCCCCTCGAATCGGCTGGTAGGCCAGCGTGGCAATCAACAGGGATCCGCTCAACCCCAGCACCACGATGGCCGCCGAAATGGCAAAGGTAATCCCCAGGCTGCGCAGATAGGTGGAATCCGTCAGCAAAGCGGTAAAGTTATCCACACAGACGAAGCGGCTGCGCGGCGCCCCCACAAACGTGAGCAGGGTGGAAAGGCGGAAGGTATCCAGCCCTGGGTAGTAGAGAAACACCACCAAGATCGTGAAGGTGGGCAACAAGAGCAGCCACGCCAGCCACCACTGCTTAAAGATGCCCCTCTCCTGAACAGCTGGGCCGGGGATCCCCAGGCGGCGCTCCTGCTCCTTCTGCGTCCACGCCAACAGCGGCCAGAGGGGAATGGCCATGCCCGCCAGCACCAGCCCCACGCCAAAGGCCATGTCGATGGCCTTGCGCTCCGGCTCAAAAGTGCAAAAATCCAGGGGCGCCATAAAAATCAGGGATCCCAGCCCTCCTGCTAGGCCCCCCAGCACTGCCCCCACCGGCACAGGCCACTCGATGCGTCGAAAACGGAGCCCCATCCAGAGGGATCCCAGCAACCCCGCCAACAGCGGCACCAACACTTGGACGAATCCCAACATGCCTCTCACCTCGGCTTTGCTCTTCACAAGAGCCTCGTCAAAACCCAAAAAGGGGCAGGCTGCCGCCCACCCCCATCCCTCAATAACACCCCTGGCCCATCGACACTGGGGCTACTGGTAAAGGGAGTTGTACTCGGCCAGAAGGCGGTTGGCCTCCTGGTTGGCCTTGGCCATAGCCTGGGCTGGATCCCCGCCTTTAAGCATCAGATCTTCCATGGTTTGGGTCACCACGTTGCGAATTTCGGGGAAAGCCCCCAGCAGCGCCCCCCGAGTGGCAGGGGTCACCTTGGAATTGTTGATTTGGTCGCTGGCGGTGAAGAAGTTGGGGTTTTCCTTGAACCAGCCCTTCGACTCCAGTAAAGCTACCGAGCTTTTCCGAATGGGCAAGTAGCCGGTCACTTGGTGCCACTCGGCAGCATTTTCGGTGTTGTTCAGCCACAACATGAAGGTCAGCGCCCCCTCTTCCACCGCCTTGGGCAGATCCTTCACCAGCCAGAGGCTGGCTCCCCCGATCAAGTTCCCCGTCCAACCCTTGTCGGCGTTGTAGGGCATGCGGGTGGTGACCAGCTCGATGTTGTTCTGCTTGGCGGCATTGGTGATGTTGGCGGCATCGGCGCTGCTGGTGATGGCCATGGCGACGGTACCGGTCTGGATGGCCTGCTCGGTGGCTGCCCAATCCCGCTGCTTGCCGCTGTAGATGTAGTAGCCTTTGTCATACATCCCTTTCCACCAGGTGGCGATGGCAATTGACGGCTCCGAGTCCAAAAAGACCTGGGTGGCACGGGCGGCACGGCCATTGTCGTTGTTGGCCAAGAGGGCATTCTGCTGGGCCATCCACTGCTCGTAGAACCAGCCGTGATTGGGCCAGGTCACACAGCCCTGGGGAGCGTCGGGGAGGGCCATGATCTTTTGACAAGCAGCCTCCAGCTCTTGCCAGGTGGCCGGCGGCTTTTCGATCCCAGCCTTCTTCAAGATGGCCGTGTTGGAGTAGAGAATGGGGCTGGAGCTGTTCCAGGGCATGGACGTAAATTTGCCATCCAGGGTGTAGTAGCTCACCACCGGCTCGATAAAATCGTCGAAATTCACTGGGATCCCGTTCACTTCGGTGCGATTGCCCAGAGCCTCGGCAATGGACTTGAAGTAACCAAAATCCCGTGCCCGCTGGGTGCCCACCTCAAACCACTGCACCACCGAAGGAGCAGCATTTTGTTGAATGGCCAGGTCGGTGGCTTGCTGAATTTCTTCGTAGTTGCCGTAGCCTTCGACCGTAACTTTGTATTGAGGAAATTGTTTGTTGAACTCTGCCGCTTTTTCGCGGGCCCAATCCAGGCGGTTGTCGGTAAAGGCAATCCAAACTTTGACTTCGGCAGGAGACTGAGCAAAGCTGTCGGCAGCCAGAAGAGCAGCAGCAGACGCAGCCACCAGGCCAGCCGCAACAGCCAGGAAAGTACGACGGGTGTTCATAGAAAAATGCAGTCGCATTCGCTAAAGGCACCTCTGAGATTACAGCACCGACATTAAGAGCAGGTTATGTCTGGCGGGATCCCCTCGGGAGGTGAACCCTCAGGCCGAAGTCAGAGTCAGATGAGGTGAGCACCTAGCCTGGGTCATGATTGGCAATTTCTCAAGGGGTCTCGAAAAATGAGAATGAAAATGAAAACCGCAAGCTTTTGCCTGTTATTGGTTACTGCCCTCCTGATGGCGCTTGCTCCCTTTGCGCAGGCTCGCCCCCGTCAACGCACTCGCACAGCCACCACGCCAACGGCTGGATCCCTGACCCCGAGCGGTGAGCGCACCTTCACTCACTCCGGCACCTACACTGGCACCGGGCCAAGTGGCAGATCGGGTAGTGGCACCTATTCCGGCCAGGGATCCCGGCAATTCATTCCCGGTCAGGGGGTGGAAGGAGACTATTCCGGCCAAGTCACTACCCAACAAGGTCAGACCTGGAACCTGAACCATCAGCACACCACTACTCACACACATGAGGGTTGGCAACGGCAGGGCAGCACCACCCTGCAAAACGCCGAGGGCAAGACGGTGGGCAGCAGCTCGAGCCTTATCGAGGGCCAAGCGGGGCAAGGCTGGCAGCACAGCGGCCAATTCAACAATGCTCGCGGCCAAACCTACACCACCGAGTCGAGCAGCACACCGACCGGGCCAGGACACTGGCAGCGGGAAACTCGCGTCTTCAATGCCCAAGGGGATCTGCTCGGTGGCTCTGATACCGATGTGCAGTACCGATTTGTACCAGGGCAAGGCTGGGTGAAAACAGTAGAAGGCAAGACTCTAAAGGGTCAACCCATCCGCCGCACCACCACGATCGGCCCCAATCCGTGAAGGATTTGCAGGGATCCCCTCCTCAGCTTGGCTTGGCATGCCGCCGCAGCGCCTGGATCCCCGCGGCCAGGGCAAAGAGCGCGATCAGCAGCAAGGTACTTAGGGCCGCCGCTTGCTGGGTATAGCCCCCTTGTTGCAAGCCAAAGATGAGCCACCCAAAGGTCTCCGAGCGGGAGGTCACCAAGAGGGCGGAGAGGGTCAGCTCGGCAAAAGATTGCAGAAATACCAGCAACACTGCCGCCGTCAGGGCTGGCGCCAGCAGCGGCACCAAGATGTGGCGAAAGGTTTGCAGCAGGGAGGCCCCGTCAATACTGGCTGCCTCCTCAAGGCTGGTATCCAAGCTGCGCCACGCCGCTTGCAGGGGCTGCAGTGCCAGGGCCGAGAACCGCCCCAGGTAGGCCATCAGGATCAGCCATAGGGTGCCGTAGAGGCTCAGCCCCGGCAGGGGAGGAGGCAACCACACCAAGATGAGAGACAAAGCAAAAATCAGGCCCGGCAGGGCATAGGGCAAGTCCACGATGAAGCTGAGCAGGGCCAACAGCGGCACCTTCAAGCGGGTCAGGGCATAGCCCAAGATCGTCCCTATCCCGCTGCAGAGCAGTGCCGCTCCTCCCGCCAAGCCCAAACTGTGCAGCGTGGCGCGGCGGGCCCGCTCCAGATCAAAAAGAACCATGCGGAAATGCTCCAGGGTTAGGTTAGACCAGGTCAGGGGCAGGCCATAGGCCCGCAGCAGGGCAGTCGCAGCCATGGCCAGCAAGGGCCCAAGAACGACCAGCAGAGCTGCGGCGAAAAGGATCCCGCTGAGCAGCCAACCCAGCCAGCCCAGGCGATAGGGATCCGGAGGCGCCTCGCCGGGATCCAACCCCTCCTGACTCCGCTGGGGCCAGCTCAAGAAGAAGAGGGCCGGCAAGCCAAAGAGCAACGCCAGCGCCGCACTGCGCCCAAACCCATCGCCGCTGAAGTTGATCACCTCCTGGTACAGCAGAGTGGGCAAGGTCAGGTAGCGCCCCGGGATCCCCAGCAAGGCCGGGATCCCGAAATTGCCCCAGGCCCCCAGGAACGCCAGTGCTGCTGCTGCCGCCACAGAGGGCCGTAACAGAGGCAGCGTGACGTAGAGCCAAACCTGCAGCAGGTTTGCCCCATCCAGTTGGGCCGCCTCCTGAGCCTGCTTGGAGAGCCGGCTCAGGCCCGCCACCAGCGTCAGATAGGCAATCGGCAGCACAAAAAGAGCCAGCAACAGGATGATCCCCGCCGGTGTGTAGAGGCTCCACAGGGATCCCTGCTTTCCCAAAATCCAGCGCAGCCCCTGCTGCAGATAGCCCACCGGCCCAGCCCACTGGATCCAGGCCAAGGCCAAAACCTGGGGCGGAATCACCAGAGGAGACAAAAAGAGCAGCCGTAGGATCCCGCGGCCCGGCAGATCCGTCTGGGTGGTGAGCACCGCCAGCAGCAGAGCGGCCCCAAGAGCCAGCGCCGCTGAGGCCGCGGACACCCAAAGGCTATGGCGTAGCGCCAGATGGACGCGAGGCGTTTCCAGCAACCAGCGGATGTTCTCACCTTCGCCGCCCAAGGCCCGCTGCAGCAGCCTCCAGAGGGGATAGACGTGGGTCAGAGTCACAAGGGCGGCTACAGCCACCAGCCAGGGGATAATGGGGTGCCTCAACCCTTTGCTCAAGTCCTTCCACCGCAAGACTTGGCCAGCGTCTGGCCAGCTTGATGTCAACCTATTCCCCAAACAACTTGGCAAAGCGAGCCTTGTCGGCCTCGCGGCTCTCGGCCAACTCCGTCGCCGGCACGCTTAAGATCTTCAGCTCGCTCAAGGCGGGGAACCCTTTCGGAGGTGTGACATCCTGCCGCAGTGGCATATAGCCCATCCCTGCAGCAACCTCCTGCCCCTTCTGAGACAGCAAGAAGTCCACAAAAGCCTGGGCAGCTTCCAGGTTGGGCGTTCCTTTTACAATTCCCACCGGCTCTGTAATCAATGGCACACCCTCCTTGGGATAGACCACCTCCACTGGGGATCCCTCGTTGCGGCTGCGAATGGCGAGAAAGTCCACCACCATGCCGTAGCTTTGTTCGCCACTGGCGACGTTGCGAGCCACAGCGCCATTGCCTTGCACCAGCACTGCCTTGTTCTTTTTCAGGGCTTCGTACCACTCCCAGCCCAAGCCGGGGGTGCGGGTGATAACCCCCAAGTTGTAGGCGGCGGCGCCCGAATAGGTAGGGCTGGGCATCACCAGTTGGCCTTCAGGAACCTGGGCCAGGGCTGCCCAGCTATCGATGGGCTGGGCTTTGGCCGTGTTGTAAACGATCACCGTGGCCAAGATCTTGGTGCCGAAGTAGTGGCAGTCTGGGTCGTAGTAGGTGGCAGCGATGGCTTTGGCCTCAGGGCTGCAGTAGGACTCCAGCAAATTGCGGGCTTTCAGCAGCTCAAAGGTGGGCGCATCGGCCACCAACAACACATCTGCCTGGGGGCTGCCCTTTTCTGCTTCTAAAAGAAAGCGGCTGATCACCTCCTCGGTGCCGGAGCGAAAGATCTCCACCGAAACCTCTGGATAAACTTCCCGAAATGCAGCAACAGTTTTCTGAGCATCTGCATCGGGTTGGGAGGTGTACAAACGCAACGTCCCGGAAGGCTTAGCCCAGGCTGAGCTCAAGGATCCCCACGCAAAAGGCTGGGCAAAAGCCACGCTGCAAAGCACCGCCAACAAAGATAGAGGACGCACGGTGATTCTCCTAACCATTCCAAAATCGGTTTTTGCATTTACTCTCACTTTACTGCCGATCTGGCACAAATGAGAGCATTGCCCAAATTCACCGGAGAATAAGCCTGTATTGCAGCTTTTCAGACAACATCTATCACAGCCACTATAAGTCACAACCACATGGATATGGATAGAAGCACCCCCTGCGTAGCAGGGATCCCACTTCGCTCACAAAACTCGCAGGAAGCCGGGGGAAGCTTTGGCTTCGGGGTTCCCAGGTTTCCCCCTATTTTAGGAGTTGAATACAGCTCAGAATACCTCAATAAAATCATCCAAAAGTTATTTTCTAGTTATTTTGAGATTAAGTTCTGATTAAGAAAAATTACCGGCCAGATTGTGAGAGGAAAAAGCACAGCTTGGTTCAACCAGCTATGCTTTTTGGAACCACATACCCTGTACTTTGGCTATAGGGATCCGAAAGCGTCTTCCTTATCTAGCTCCTCCTAGAGAAGCTTAACCAAGGCAACCAGCTTCCGACTCCACCCGCCGGCTTGCCGTCGTATCCGGCACCCCCGTCGACAACCGGTAACGCCTTCCACGGTAGTACCACCCCAGCCGCGATACGCCACGGTCAGACCAAAAGCTCACAAGACTCCTCCTGCTTTGCTCCTTCTCCACCCCCCTCGCAGACACTTTTCGCCCCGAACTCAACCGTTGCCTTGGGGCTAGGTTGGGCCCCGAAAGGCCTACAGCAGGCGAGTTTTGAGGTTTATTTTGAGGTTTAGTTTAAGGCCTGCCCAGTGTTGGGAAGCGGGCGGACGGAATCGAACCGACAACAGCAGTTTGGAAGACTGCGGTTTTACCATTAAACTACGCCCGCACGGGCATTCAGCGATGCTGAATATCTATGGTAGCATCTCTCGGCGGTGCCCCTTCCCACTCAGAGTTTGGAGAAAAATCCATCTCCATCAGCGGGACAGACTTCTCCGGTAGGCTGGGCTTACTTGCTCTGGAGATCTTTCTGGCGTTTCCTTTGCCATTGGCGAAACTCTTTCTCGTAGCGTTCACCCTCCGTTTGGTAGGCGTTCCAGCCCTTGAGGGCAACGGTCAAGCCCCACCCCATGAGTATAAACAGCGACCAAGATAGCCCTCCACCGGAGAGCCAGTCTAAGCCCAGCAAAAAGCTGTTGACAATTCCATAGCGGCCCAGCAGTTGGTAAAACTGCCGACGGCGGTAGCGCTGAAATTCTCGGTGTTGGCTATTCAGCTCTTGCCAAGCCTTCCATTCCTGCTCGGCCAAGTCCAGCTCTTGGGGGGAGATCCCCAGTTCGGCAGCCATCTCCTGCAGTTGGGAGCGGGTGAACTCGCCCAGGCGTGGCTGGCGGGCAATGGCCCGCTGGAGGATCTGCTGCACGTCCTCTTGGCTGTACCGGGATCCCGACATTTGGCTGACTTACATATAACTTCGTAAACTTTATATCTCTTAGTTTGGGCTAGCTGGATCTTGCGCCTTATGAAGCTCCCTCCGCCGCGGGATCCCAACCGTTAGACTAAACCTAGACTGCGAGCCTCCTTCTCTGGGGTTAAGTGTCCCTGTACTGCCTGTGATCTGTGCTTGCCAGTAGGGTTATGGCCTCCACCCGCTCTAGATCTTACCTTCGCCAGAGTCGTACCTCCCTATTGAGCGATCTGCTGCAGGCTTTGCCGCACCTGCGCCCACAACTGTATTTCAAATCCTCTTTGGTTGCCCTCAGCCACGCCATTGAGGATCAGGTGCTGCAAGGGCAGGGATCCCCGTGGGTATTCGCTAACTTTCAAAAGGAGCGCTACTACCGCCAGGAGGCACGGCGCTACCAGCGCATCAGCGCAATGGCCCAAGACGTGTTTGTGTTGGCGACCCCAGAAAAGGATTTTGCTCAGACAGACCTGCCCTACCACACCATTCCCTTGGATCCAGAGGATCCCTTGGTGCAGGAGTGGCACTTGATCGTCATCGATGCCCACTATGCCACCTGCCTCGTGTGTCGAGAACGCTTGCAGATGCAGCGGGAGCGTCCTTGGCAAAGCAGCGATATGGATGCAGCTCGCCAATTTGATGGGATCTGGTCATTTGATCGTCAGATTACAGTCCAAGCGGCTTTGGCCCTGTTGCCCAAGATCCTCAGTTACCGACCGGATCTGGAACCTCGCCTTGAGCCCCTTCGCCAGTACCTCAAGGGATCCCCGCAAAACTCCGCCAGCCAACTGAATCCAGGCCCCTTTACCGAGCGGCTGATCACCTATCTCCAGGCAGGGCAATACAAGCTGCAGCGGGCCTACCGCACCATTCGGGCGCAAGAGCGCAAAGAGCATCTGATCAACCGCATCAGCAGTGCCATTCGCCAGTCTTTGGATCCCGGCGAGATTTTGGCAATTGCTGTGCAGGAGCTGGGGCAGGTGGCAGAGGTGGGGCGATGTTTGATCTACCGTTACGATGGCCAGGCCCCTGCTGTTCAGATTGAGCAGGAGTACCGCACCCTAACGATGGGCAGCCTTAAGGGATCCCTGTGGCCTCTTCCCAGCAACCCTTTTTTGCGGGAGGCAGTAGCCTCGGCACAAGCGGTGTGCTGCGAGGATACCCAAAAGGATCCCCGCCTGCAGCGAGTGCCGGAGCTGTGGCAGCCGGCCCAAATTCGGGCTTGGGTGGCCATGCCGATTCTCTATCAAGGGCGGTTGCTGGGCCTATTGGAGCTACACCACGAACACCCTCACCGCTGGCAGCCGGCCACTCTGGAGTTGGCAGAAGCCATTGCCAACCAAGTGGGGGTAGCCCTCTTGCAGGCAGAAGCCTATCAGCACCTAGAAGAGCTCAATCGCCAGTTGGCAGCTCTGGATCAGGCCAAATCAGAGCTGATTGCCGTGACCGGACACGAGCTGCGCACCCCGCTGTCCACCATTCAGGTGTGTTTGGAGTCTTTGGCTAGCGACCCCGACATGCCCCTGGAGATGCGCCAGGAAATGTTGAACACAGCCCTGCAAGATGCCGATCGGCTGCGGGAGTTGGTGCAGGACTTTCTCACCCTCTCCAAGCTGGAAAGTGGTCGCGTTCGCTGGCATATCGAGCCGTTGTCTGCTCAAGAATGTGTGGAGCTGGCCCTGAGCAATGTCAAAGCGCGACGGCGGCACGAAGACTTGCCCACCATCGAGCAGGTGCTGCCCAAACGGCTGCCAATGGTTAGGGCGGATGGGGAGTGGCTGGTGGAGGTGTTGCGTAAGCTGCTGGACAATGCCTGCAAATTTACCCCTTCCACCGGACGGATCTGGATTCGGGCAGAAGTGGAGCCACCAGCCGGTGGATCGACGGGGGCGATGGTGAAGTTCACTGTTGCCGACACCGGGCGCGGCATTGAGCCAGACCGGTTGCAAGCCATCTTCGAGCGGTTTTATCAAGCAGAGGGATCCCTGCGGCGCTCGGTGGGTGGGACGGGCTTGGGGCTAGCCATTTGCCGACTGATCATTGAGGCCATGGGGGGGCGCATCTGGGCAGAATCGGGGGGGATCAATCAGGGCAGTGCCTTCCACTTCACCCTGCCGATAGCGCACCCACACACCCAAGGACAGCCCTCGATCGCTGCTTGAGACTCGAAAGGTGAAGGACCACCGGCCCACTTTGCCTCTGGGATCCACCTGGCAAATTCCAGCTCGAATATCAAATCCCACAAATGGCAATAAAGCTGTTCCCCAGCCCCCCTCTTCTTTGGCAGAAGGGCTGAGAGTGGTCGCGTCAGCGGCGCGGAGCGCTTGGGGAACGAGGTACCTATTGGGCGCGCCTCAAACGGGCTTGGAATGATCCGACAAACTCAGGCAGCGCTCCCGAATGGCTTGTAAGTTCAGGGCCAAATCTTGGCAAATGCGGCGCTCCACCAGACCGACAGGCATTCTGCGGGGAGGCTTGACCTGCAGGTGGTAGGTGAGCAAGGTTTGATGGGCCGACCAATCGGCCAGATCCCAAAACCCCTCGAAGATAAGAAAATCCCCTTGTGTTTTTTGGAAGCGAAGCTGCTGAGGAAAGATCTCCTCAATAGCCAGCGCCACCGCAGCAGAAAATTGGGCAAATAAAACCTTTTGGGATCCCACTTGACGTACCAGTGTGCGGCCATTCTCACGGCCAATGACGCGACTTTCCACCAAGTTGGGAATAAACTCCGCCAGATGGTCGTAGTCGGTCAAAACCTGCCAGACCTGCTGCCGCTCCACCGGAATCAGGACGCGACCTCGCACTTGGCGGCGGCGCTCCCCCAAATCCTCCACCTCCACCTGGATGTCTGAGGACTCCGTCCCGCTGACGCCAGCAGGAATGGGGATCCCATCTTCTGGGGTGGGGTCTTGGGGATCCCATTCAGGGTCAGAAGGCATGGCAAGAACTTCAGTCGCGTAGGTGCTGTAGAGCAGTGCGGAAACCGGAGAGGGAATCGATTTTTGACCAGACCGTTGTCCACCGGCTCCAACAGGCTGGCCTTGTGAGTTATCTATTGTATCAAAGGGCTGTGTAGCAGATAGCGAGACCCTAGGGGAAGAGCGCCTTGAACCAGCCGACGATCACCTGCCAAACCTGTTCTAGAAGGGCAAAGGGATCCCGCAACTCCTGCAGCACCTGCCGCGGGCCAATTCTAAAGACCACGTACAACACGGCCAAGATGATTACAATCCCCACCGTTGTCCAGATGGCCTCTCGAACCACCCGCACCCAAAAAACCAGCATAAAAATGGCGATGGCTACAGCGGCAACCAGCGGCAATGTGTCCAGTACCATCGGATCCCACCTCGTTTGGCTCAGATGTTTCAGATTTAACTCCACTGTAGCCAGCTTGAAGTAAACTACCCGACCCTGACTGCTTCG
>NZ_JANSHS010000411.1:0-3816 GCF_047461695.1 Synechococcus sp. R6-7 | reverse complement strand
CCTGCTCAGGCGCAAAGTTTCTCCCCTGCAGCAGATCACATTCGGGTAGAGCTGGCCCAGGAGGGATCCCGGCAAACCCTGCGGGCTGCTCTGCTGGTGGTTGCAGATGGGGCCCGTTCGCGGCTGCGGGAACAGGCTGGGATCCCGTTATCCTGCTGGGGCTATGGGCAGGTGTGCATCGTTTCCACCCTCACCCATGAGCATCCTCACCGGCAGGTGGCCTACGAGCGCTTTCAGGTCAGCGGTCCCTTCGCCATTTTGCCCACCTCCGATCCCCATCGCAGTTGTGTCGTCTGGACAGTTCGCCAAGCGGATCGAGATTGGCTGATGGGCTTATCTGAGGCTGAGTTTCTGCAGGCCATCCGGCCTTGGTTTGGATCCCAGTTGGGAGCGTTGCTGGCCGCCTCTCCCAGAGCTTGTTATCAGCCGCAGCGGGCCCATGCCCAAACCTATATCGGATCCCGGCTGGCTTTGGTGGGGGATGCTGCCCATACCACCCATCCGCTGGGGGGGCAGGGAGCGAATCTGGGCATGCGGGATGTGGCGGCCTTGGCTGCCCTGTTGATCGAAGCCAAAATGGCGGGCCGGGATCCCGGCGATCCGGCTTTGTTAAAAGCCTACGAGCGCTGTCGCCGCCCAGAAAACGCGCTGGTTCTTTTTGCAACCGATGCTGCCAATCGCCTCTTTTCCAACCGAAGCTGGCCGTTGCTGGTTTTGCGTCGCCTGGGCCTGTGGGGACTGGAGGTTTTGCCGCTGCTCAAGCCTGCTTTGATGCGCCAAGCAATGGGGATCCGCCCCCACCAACCCCAACTGCAGCAGCTCCCTTTCCCTGCACCCCCGGAACCTCTGGCTACGCCTGTCTAGATCCGGCCAAACTGTTGAGAGCTGGGCCCAGATCCTCGCCCGCCGCCTTTGTTCCCAGCAGGACAAGCGATCCACATGGGATCAAGGCTGCTCCAGGGGTAAGTCTGAAAACAGCAATGGGGCAATATTGGCCGCCTGGTTGATGGGGATCTCGTCGTTGACGGCATACTGATAAAACTGATCCAAGCGCCGACACAAACCTTCTGGGGTCAAAGCCTGCACATTGGAGCTGATGATGTAGCTCTGGGAAGGAGAGGCGCGAAACGCTTGAAAGGCTTTGCGACAAAAGTCCTGCTTGGCCTCCGGGTCTGCTTGTCGCCACTCTGGCCCCGTAAGTTTGCCGGACAAAGTGGGGCCGGTTGCCGCTCCCAAGGGCAGGCCTGTTCCCAAGATTAGGCCAGCCAGGATCAGAAACAGAAGGCCTCCCTTCAAGACTGCCTGCCAGAAAGAGAACTGAAGCCGTTGCCGGTGCTGCTCCATGGTTGGATAGGCTGGAGTGGAAAGGGATCCCCTCGATCATACCGATCACACATACCGATCACAGGCGGATCTGAGGGAAACTCAGGATCTCGGCTGGCTTTGCCGCTCCCCTCGATCCCCGCTGCCGTCCTCAGGAATGGCCGGAAAGCTGGGTCCCTTTCATCCCTTACCCGCTCGCACCCTCCGTCCCGTGGCTCGCAACAAACCCCGTCGGAAACAGCCTTTCCCGCACCTCCTCGGCTCCAAATGGACTTCCGTTCAGCCTGTTCTGGGTTGGCGACATTTTCAGGTCACCGCTCGCCAACAAGGGGAAGGAGGGCTGGTGTTTGCCGAGCTCAGAGCCGTCTGCAATCCCCAGGTGCGCCTCTGGGTCAACGCAGCCACCCTGAAGAACCGGGATCTTTGGCAGCCGGGCTGGACGCCTCTCGAAGACGGGATCCCCTGTGGGCGGCAGGATCCCCTTCTGGACAGGGCTGGGGGATAGTTTCTCTCAAGCTGGGGCTCAGGGATCGATTAGGATCATCTCTCTAGCTCTCTAGTGTGGTGTTTTAATTCGGAAGCTTGAGGAGAAGAAAGCGGGATGGCCAGATGTGACGTTTGCGGAAAAGATCTTAGCTACAGCGATTATCAGTGGGCCAAGCGCTGCGCCAATCCCTACGGGAAGTCTCACCTCATCTGCTTCGACTGCTACAGTGGTTCGTCTTGTCCCATCTGCTATTCCCCTCTGGAGCCGGCAGAATAGAAAGAGGCGTTCTCAAAAGCTGCTTGTCGGTTACTCGACTCCCATCCCCCTAGCTCCTCGGAGGGGGCGATGGTCGACAAGGGTCTCGATGGTTTTCCCAAGGGAGCCGGAAAAGTGCGCATTGGCCAGGGCTACGACATCCACCGCCTCGTCGAGGGGCGCCCCCTGATCCTGGGCGGGATCCGGATCCCCTACGAAAAGGGGCTATTGGGCCATAGCGACGCCGATGTCCTCACCCACGCCATCATGGATGCTCTCCTGGGGGCAGCAGCCCTGCGGGATATTGGCTTTTACTTTCCCCCGGAAGAAGAACGCTGGAAAGGGGCAGACAGCATCCTTTTACTACAGCAAGTGGTGCAACTGGTGAGCCAAGAAGGCTGGCGAATTGTCAATGTGGACAGTGTGGTGGTGGCGGAGCAGCCCAAGCTCAAACCTCACATCCCCGCCATGCAAGCCCGTCTAGCCGAGGCAATGCAGATCTCCCCTAAGCAAGTGGGGGTCAAGGCTACTACTAACGAAAAACTGGGCCCCATAGGTCAGGGAGAGGCCATTGCTGCCTTCGCAGTAGCCCTGTTGCTGGAACAGAGAGGACAAGCTTCCTCTGACCTTCCCATCAGAATCTGAAAAGAACCTGGTCACCCCACTGCCTGAGCTGCCAAACTGGCAAGCAATCGCTCCCTCAAAAACGCAGAATCTGCCCAAGTCGCAGTCAAACCACCCATTACCTGGATCCCCAACTTTCCCTCTGGGAAAGGGGCCGGGAGGGGGGCTACTCCTCTAGGAGAAGGGCTGGGGGTGAGGGCCTCAGCAGCGCGGAGCGCTTGGGCCACAGGGCGCGGGATGCGGGCGAGCCGTCCCAAACTTGCTTGGAACAACGACTTGGCAAAAGAAATGGCGGGCCAAAACAACACCTCGGCAAACCGACTCAGGAGGAACCTTTTTGTCTCTCTACTAGGGATCCTTCTGCTCTGGCTCAGCGCTTGTGCCACGCCCACCCGCCCCCCCCATCTGGTTGCCACGGTGACTTCGGATCCCAAAACCTTCAACACCTATTTGGCCGCCGAAAGCTCTAGCCGCGACGCTATCGCCTACCTAGAGGCGGGCTTGGTCACCTTGGATGAGGATACCCTCTTGCCCAAACCGGAGCTGGCGGAAGGCTGGGAAGTGTCTGAGGACGGCTTGCGGTATGTCTTTACCTTGCGGGAGGGGCTGCGCTGGTCGGATGGAGAGCCTCTGACAGCAGCAGATGTGGACTTTACCTTTAACCGCATCATCTTCAACGAGCGGATCCCGACTTCTGCGCGGGATGTGAAGCGAATTGGAGAAGCCGGAGCATTGCCTCAGGTGCGGGCGCTGGACGAGCGGCGGATTGAGTTCGTTTTGCCGGAGCCCTTCGCTCCCTTTCTGCTGCAGGCCGGATCCCCTATTTTGCCCAAGCACATCCTCGAGCCCACTGTCGAGCAGTTGGACAGCCGGGGCAACCCCCTTTTCTTGCAAACCTGGGGTATCGACACGCCGGTGCAGCAATTGGTGGGGGCTGGCCCCTATGTCATGCAGGAATACACCCCTGGCCAACGGCTGGTGTACCGGCCCAATCCCTACTACTGGAAGGGGGAAGGGATCCCGCGCATTGAACGGGTAATCCTGCGCATTGTGGACTCAGAGGACACCGCGCTGCTGCAGTTTCGCTCCGGCGAGACCGACGTGTTTTCGGTGCGGGGGAGAGATTT
>NZ_JANSHS010000410.1:0-907 GCF_047461695.1 Synechococcus sp. R6-7 | reverse complement strand
CCTTGGCCAGCAGCTCCCCGTTCAGCCCCAGCGCCTTCGGCCACACCGGCTTCACCGGAACCTCTCTGTGGATCGATCCAGAGCGGGAACTGGTGGTGGCGCTGCTCACCAACGCCGTCTACCACGGTCGGCAGGAGAACGGATTCCAGGCTTTCCGGGTTGCCTTCCATCAGGCCATCCTAGAGGGGCTTTCTTGATCATTGAGTCCCTGACCGTTCCCGCTAGGGTGCCGTAGGCATAACCGAGGCTGAGGTGGACGAGACCTTTTACCGACAGTTGGCAGATATGCTCTCCCGCGGGCCGCTGGTGGTGGCCACCGTGATCCGCACCCAGGGATCTGTGCCTCGCCAGGCGGGGGCAAAACTGGCCGTGGGATCCGATGGCACCCTGTTGGGCACCATTGGCGGTGGAGCTGCCGAAGCGGAAGTCATTGCCCGAGCGCAAACCCTTTTGCAGGCTGCCGTTCCCGTTGGCGATGGCGAGAGCAGCGCGGAGCACTTCGGCAAGACGGAGTCCTGGCCGGCTGGGATGCCGGTTTCCCTCGATCTCAACAGCCCTCCCTTGGGCGTTTGCGGGGGACGGATGCACATTTGGCTACAGCGATGGCAGGGATCCCTTGCCCAAACGTTGGCGGCCCAGATCCTCCAGGCTCTGACCCAAGGGCCAAGGGCTTGGCTGATCACCCCCCTCGATCCTCAGGGGTTCCCCTACCTCAGCCTTAGCGACAGCGGTGCGGAGCACTTTGCCCCCCTGCCATCCCGCCCACAGCTCCTCGCGGGATCCTGGGTCGAGCCCCTCCTCCCTTCCCCCACCCTGCTGATCGTCGGAGCGGGCCACTGCGGCCTGTCCCTGGCCCAGGAAGGGATCCCGGAGACCGCCTTCAGCTAGAAATCGCAGGAGCCCCGCA
>NZ_JANSHS010000409.1:0-2010 GCF_047461695.1 Synechococcus sp. R6-7 | reverse complement strand
CCCCCCGCAGCCCGTCGGCACTGTTCCCCCGCCAGGGTGGAATTGGCGCTGGAGCTGGCCCCAGGCCCATGCCTTTTGTACGGGATCCCATCCGGGTCGGCGCAAGGTGCGCATTCTGGATGCGGGCTGTGGCTCGGGAGTGGGAACAGAATACATTGCCCACCAAAACCCCAACGCAGAAATTTGGGCCTTTGATCTGAGCAGCCGCGCCCTGGAGATTGCCGAGGCCCGTTGTCGGGCTTCCCAGGCACCGCCGGTGCAGTTTCGCCAGCTCAACGTCTACGACATCGACCAGCTGCCGGGGCAGTTTGACTTCATCAACTGCGTGGGCGTGCTCCACCACCTGCCCGATCCGGTGGCAGGGCTGCAGGCTTTGGCCAGCAAATTGGCTCCCGGCGGGCTCTTGCACCTGTTTGTGTATGGTGAGCTGGGCCGCCACGAAATCCGCCTCATGCAAAAGGCCATCCGCCTGCTGGTAACGGGTTCTGAACACCAGACCCTTGCCTCGGCGGAGCAATTGCAGAGGGGTCTCCAGGGGGGCCGCCGCCTTTTCGAGATCTTGCCGGAAACCAACCGCATCCAGCAGCAAGAACGGGCCCGCTGGGCCATCGAGAACGTGGACGACGAATGCTTCGCCGATATGTACCTGCACCCCCAGGAAGTGGACTACACCATCGAGACTCTGTTTGAATTAATCCGGGCTTCTGGACTGCAGTTTCTGCGCTTTTCCAACCCGGAGTTTTGGCGGCTGGAACGGGTGTTGGGCCAGGACGAGGCCCTGCTGGCTCAGGCGGCTCAGCTGCCGGAACCGGAACGCTATCGCCTGATCGAGCTGCTGGATCCGGTGGTAGCCCACTACGAGCTGTTTCTCGGCAAGCCCCCCATCCGCTGCTGGGAATGGACAAGCCCGGAAAGTGTAGCATCAGCCATTGCCCACCTCAGCCCCTGTCTGGGCCTGTGGCCGGGGCGGAGCATTTTCAACTATGCTTACGAAGCCATCTCCCTGAGCGAAGAAGCCTTCGCCTTTCTCCAACAGGTGGACGGGATCCGCACCGTCCAAGAGATCCAGGCTGGCCTAGAGTGCCCCCTGAGCTTTGAGCAACTGCAACGCTTGCTGCGCTGGCAAGTGCTGCTGCTGGAGCCTCAAAACTCAGTCTCCTGAGAGTTTCTCGACCCCTTTCCCTTGCCTCAGCGGGACGAACCTTGGCATTTGCCCTCTTGTTCTTCTATGGCTTATCCTAGAAAGCTGTGACCTTTAGCTCTGGCCCCGCATATTCTGGGGTTGTCATCATGCCCAAAATCAAAACCCGCAAGGCAGCAGCCAAGCGCTTCCGCCTGACCGGCAGCGGCAAGTTTATGCGTCGCAGGGCCGGGCACAACCACTTGCTGGAGCACAAAACCAGCAAGCGCAAACGCAAATTGGCCGGTGTGGCCCTGGTGGACAAGCGGGATGTGGTCAATGTGCGCCTGATGTTGCCCAACACCCACTAGCCGGGATCCCGCTCGCGCCGGCAAGAAGATTTCAGGGGCTGGCATTGGCGACAGCAGTTCCGATCCCGTTAGCAGGACGGAGTGCTTCTACCCTTCAGTTTGAGTTTGTTCAAGTTCCTATTGAGTTACTGCCATGAGAGTCAAACGGGGCAATGTCGCCCGCAAGCGCCGCAAAAAGATCCTCAAGCTGGCCAAAGGCTTTCGGGGAGCTGGTTCAAAGCTGTTCCGCACCGCCAACCAGCAGGTGATGAAGGCTTTGCGCAGCGCCTACCGGGATCGCCGCCGCAAGAAGCGGGATTTTCGTCGCCTATGGATTACCCGCATCAACGCGGCCACCCGTGCCCAGGGCCTGCGTTACCACGAGTTCATCGATGGTCTCAAAAAAGCCAATATCCAGCTCAACCGCAAAATGTTGGCCCGCTTGGCTTTCCTGGATCCAGAGGCCTTTACCCAGGTGGTGGAGGCAGCGCGCCAGTCTCGCGCCTCCTGAGGAGCATGCCTCTAACCCCCAAAACCCTG
>NZ_JANSHS010000408.1:0-1535 GCF_047461695.1 Synechococcus sp. R6-7 | reverse complement strand
CCCCTGTCGCCAACTCAGGGATCCAGCAGCTAAGGGCAAATGGGGCTTGTTGATGCGGTCGATTTCAATATCCGTCAGTTGATTCAAGCCGACGATGTAGACATTGGCCGCCAGA
Source organism: Synechococcus sp. R6-7 (assembly GCF_047461695.1). NCBI lineage: Bacteria > Bacillati > Cyanobacteriota > Cyanophyceae > Synechococcales > Synechococcaceae > Synechococcus > Synechococcus sp. R6-7. The sequence goes on along the minus strand of NZ_JANSHS010000408.1, from coordinate 1,420 downwards.
CAGGCCGCCCAAGCCCAGACCAACTGGGGCAGCGCCGAGAGAACCGGTTGCAGGGATCCGGCAGCCACAAACCCCGCCAACAGGTAGAGGCCCACCACGCTGGCGCTGGTGCCGTAGACGGTGTGGGGTCGAGCGAAACGCCAGAGAACTTGTGGGCGCAACATCAAAAAAGCTAGGGAGAGTCTTCCAGGAGAGAAGCTAGGGCTGCCCAGCGGGGATCCGCCGTTGGTGCTGTAGCTTCCACCGCAATGCCCGGACAATCGGGACGGCAGGGCAACTGGCGGGGCATCTCCAAATGCAGGTGCTGGTACATCCAGTCTTCGACATCCAGCTCACCATGGGGGGGCAGGCTCTCCAGCAGATCTTCTTCGTCTTGCAATTCCAGCTCCAAGGGGAGAGGTTCGGGATCCCGAATCAAAATGATCTCCTCAACTTCCAGGTGCAGCCGGTGGTTGAACTGCTGTAGGCAGCGGTGGCAGGTGAGGGTGACAATGGTACGAGCTTCAGCACTCACTTCGAGAAAATGGCCCCGATGGCTGACTTCCAGGGATCCCTCCACAGGGGTCAAACTCTCAAAGCCCGAAAAAAACTGCCTAAACTGCAATTCTTGGGTTTGACCGGGCATCTGCCGCAGATCCGATAGACGAATTGGCCTCAGCATGGCACCCCCCTTCACGCGTTTTGGGTAGCAGGGATCCCTGTCGTCACCGTAGCAAGAGGGCCAACTTGTTCCCAGCCCTCTGCCCACTCTCAAGATGGGGAAGCTGCCCGACGGATAACCAAGCGCCGGTCAGGCTCTTTGCCACGGCTGAAAGTTTCCAGATCGGCATAGGCAGGGTCATTCAAGAGAGTATGAATTTGCCGGCGCTCGGCAGCCGAGAGATCGGGAAACTCGTATTCCCGGCCAGTGGCCCTCACCTTTTCCACAGCAGCGGCAACCAAAACCTTCAGCTCCTGCAAACGCCGCTGCCGATAGCCGTCCAAATCCAAAATGTAGGGCTGCTGCTGGTCTTCCGGCTGGTTCAGGTTGAGAAGGGTGTTGGCCAGGTACTGCAACGCATCCAGCACCACGGGGGAGCGATCCTCCTCTTGAGGGGAATCTCTGGAAGATGGAGAGGGCAAGGGGGGGGCTTTCGCCAACAGCAGCCGCTTCTGAGCTGGGGTCAAAGAAGACGCCTCGATTTCCAGCACCTCCCCCACCACCCGCACCGCCGCTGGGATCCCCATAGCCGCCAGCACCTGCTGTAACCACTGCCTGGCTCGCTCTTGATTGGCCGCAAAGGTGGACTTGTTTGGCGAAGGGGCAACGGTTCCCTCAGATTTCCTAGCAGCAGATCCCGTAGAAGACTTAGGACGGCTCATCCTGGGCAGCTTCCAACTTTGAAGAGCGTGACTCTAGTCAATAATAAGCTCAACTATA
>NZ_JANSHS010000407.1:0-3573 GCF_047461695.1 Synechococcus sp. R6-7 | reverse complement strand
GTGCGGGGCTCCTGCGATTTCTAGCTGAAAACAGGTGTTCGTAGATGTCCGTTGACAAGGGATCTCCTCTCGTAAAATGGGATCACCTCGAGATAACCCCTCTTTAGCTGGGCTAGACCTATGGACATCATCACCCTTGGCTGGATTGCCGTCCCCACCTTCTTCGTTCTTTCCATTGCTCTGGTGGTCTGGGGGCGCAACGGCATGTAATTTGTCATGCCTGGATTGAGCCTCACATCCATCTTGCATTCATCTTGTTGTTCCTGCCGCCGATATTGACGGGGTTACCCCCGCTCACACCATGGAAACCGATCTTCCCTTGGTCGCCCGCATCGCCTACGGAAGCATCTTTTTGCTGTTGACAGCCGTAACCCTGGGCGTTGGCTACATTACCTTCATCGACTGGCGGGATCGGCGGCGACGCAACGAAGTTGAGCGCAAAGCCCGTCGCTCCAAGCGCTAGCGCCGCTGTTGGGCCTGCTCAGGTCAGTCTTCAACCCAACTCAGGGTGGGGACGGCTAGATAAGGCAAGGGATCCTGGGGTTGCAGTTGAGAAAGATGCCGCAGGATGCCCTGGTTAGCCTGCCACAGGGCTTGCACATCCCATCCAGCGTAGGTGGGCAGAAAGTCCGCCAGCTTGCGGTTGGCCTCCCCCAGCAGGATCATGCAGCCGCGGCGGTTGCCGTTTTGCAGGTGATAGTAGGCCACGGCGGTTTGCAAAAGCCCCTGGTAGAAGCGCCGCTCTGGATCCACTGCCTCCATCCACAGGGCCTCTAGGGTGTCGTGGCAGGCGTAAAATTCCCCCCGGTTAAACTGCTCGGCGGCCAAACGCAACGCTTCTGAGTGGGCATTGCTCATGTGGCTAGGCACAGTTGTGGGCTAGGGGTGAGGTCTGCACAGGCAGGGATCCCTGCGGCAACACCAGGGTAAAGCAGGTTTTGCCTTGAGAACTCTCCACCGAGACGCTGCCCCCCAACCGCTGCATCCACTGCTTGACCAAAGCCAGGCCCAGGCCGGTGCCGCCCCGCTTCCAGGGATCCCCGCTGGGGATGCGGTAGAACTTCTCGAAGATGCGCTCCCACTCGCTGTGGGGAATTTCTACTCCCTCGTTGATCACCCGAATTTCCACCTGCTGCGGGCCAGAGCGCTGCGCTGTTACCCAGATGTTGCACCTTGGGGGAGTATACTTGCAGGCGTTGTTGACCAGCTCCTGCACCACCCGCTCCAGGCCGCCCCGATCGGTGAGCACCTTGCCCACATTTGGCGCAATCTGCCACTGCAACCGTTGCTGGTTGGCCTGGGCCCGCTGTAGAAACGGCTCCAGCACGCTGGGCAGCCAGGTTGCCAGCGGCACTTCTTCCAGATGGAGCGTTTTGGATCCCTGCTCCAACCGCTGCAGATCCAAGAGATCGTTGACCAATTCCGCCTCCCGCTCACACTCCTGCTCCAAAATCTTGAGATATTGCTCTCGTTTTTGGGGGGCGCGGGCGGTTTTCAGCAGTTGGATGGCCATCCTCATGTTGGTGATGGGGGTGCGCAGCTCGTGGGAGACGGTGCTCAAAAAATCATCTTTGAGGCGGTTGAGGCGCTCCAGCTCACCAATTTGCTGCACAGAAGCCTGGTAGAGGCGGGCCTGGCGGATGGCAATGGCGCAGTGATCCGCCACCTGCTGCACCACCTGCACCTCCAGTTCATCAAAGCACTCGGCTGCCGGCTTCGCCAGCCAGAGATCCCCCAGCACCCCTTGGTCATCCCGCAGCGGGCACACCAGCAGGGTCAGCCCTTCCCGACGGGGGATCCAGCCCTGCCCAGGCAAGTGGCAGAATTGCACCGCTTGACCCCCTTGCAGGTGCCGGTAAAGATCGGGGTAGTCGGCCAAGGTCAGGGTGATCCCGCCGACGGGCGGTAGGGCAGAGGTGTATTCGTAGCGCACCGTGGCTTGGCCGGCTGCCCAATCGTAGAGACAGAGATCGCACCCTTGGATGGACAGCCCCAGAGCCAATTCTTGCACCACTGCCCGCAGGATCTGGGCTTCCTCCAAACTGCTGCGCACCTGGTCGGTGACCCGCTGCAAGAGGGCATCCATAGCCAGAGATCGCTGCAGGGCCGCCGTCCGCTCCTGCACCTCCTGCTCCAGACGGGCGTTGAGGGTTTGCAACTGCCGGTAGAGCTGATTTTGCGTAATGGACAGGGCCAAATGTACCCCGACCCGACTCATCAGCTCTTGCTCTGCAGCTGACCAAGCCTTAGGCTCGTCAATTTTCAGCTCCCGCCAGGCAGCAAAAGAGATCAAAGGCAGTTCTTGTCTGGGATCCCCCTGAGCAAACCAACGGTAACCCGCCCAGTGGGTTTCTTGGCAGATGGCCGCGCGAAACACGCTCAGCCAGCCCACGGGCTGGTCATTCCAGACAAGCTGTACCATCAGCAGGCCACGAATGGGCGTCTGCTTCATCTGCTCTTGCAGCTCCGGCCATTTCTCCAAGTGGGAGAGCGACCACATCTTGACCCAGCCCCCCGCTCCTCCGGCCCTTCCGAGCTGCTCCTGTAGCCAGGTGTCGTAGCTGGCCGGGGGTTGCACGCCATGACAACAGAGGGTATCTGAGCCCATAAAGTGGATCCGCAGCCGTGCCCCGATCCCCTGCAAACCGGCAGCAAGCTGCTCCAGCACCGTGGTCAAGGTCGTCTCCGGGTGCAGGGGCGAGTAAACTAGAGCAGCAATTTGGTTGATGAGGCGTTCCTGCTGCGCCTTCTGCCGCGCCTGCTCCAGCAATTCCGCCTGAGCAATGGCAATGGAAACTTGATCCGCCAGCAACTGCACCACCTGCAGCTCTTCTTGGGAGTAGGGACGAGGCTCAGCATGATGGGAGACCAACAGCCCCCATAGCTCCTGGTGATGCATCAGGGGAACCACCAAGGAAGAGGCCACCCCCATGGATTTCAAATAGTGAACATGGCAGGGATCCACGGGCCGCTGCAGCGGCTCGCCCAGAGGAACCCTAGCAGACAACCCCCAAGACTCCGGCTGGCTGATGGAACGGCTCTGCGCCTCCACATCCACAATCACCCGCACCTGAGCTAGGCGAAACAACCGCCGCGCCTCCTCGGGAATGTCCCCTGCCGGAAAAGTCAGCCCCAAGAGCGAGGGCAGCCGCTCCCCGCCTCGTGCTTCCGCCACCACCGTCCCATGCCCTTCCGGGTCGAAGCGGTACACCTTCACCCGATCCGTACCCAAAAAGGCGCGCACCTCCTCCACCGTCGCCCTCAGGATCTGATCCAGCTCCAGGGATTGCCGAATCTGGTGGGTGATGCGGTTGATGAGGGCATCTCGGCTGGGTCGAGCTTCGGCAGCCCGCGTTTTGGTATCCATAGTTGCAAGCCCCTAGCCCCTGGAATTAGCGGAGAGCATCTAGAAACTAGAAAAATATCTAGAAATACATTCCTTTTTTCCAGCATAGGATGCCTTTGAGAAGAGCAGTCGGAGTTGAAAAGAAAAGTTAAAGAAAAAGTTAAAAATGGTAACTCAGGGTTTCCCGGGTTGGAATCGCGTAAACTACCCGGCTCCGACCGCTAAGC
>NZ_JANSHS010000406.1:0-5977 GCF_047461695.1 Synechococcus sp. R6-7 | reverse complement strand
GACGCGGTGGTTGCGGCCAATGTATTCGGCACCTTCGGGCGTGGGCGAGTCGAAGCTGATTAGCCAACGCCCGCCTTTGGGAGAGGGCAGGGCCAGGCGAATGGCTTCCGGCAAGGTGGCAGTGGCTTCGGAGCCGACGCTAACCTGGTAGACCCCCGACCGCTTCCCTGGGGTTATGGCTAGGTTGAGGCGCTGGGCGGCAGCCAGGAAGAATTCGCGCACAGCTTCGGGATCCCCTAGCACGGCATCGGTGGCCTCCAGCTCCCGCTGCACTGCCTCAGGCTTGAGGGCCCGCTGGGCAAAACGGGTGCGGTTGCGCCGCTCCTGTTCGACAGAGCGATCCCAGCGCCGGTGAAACTCATCCACTTCCGGCACGCCAAGATCGAGGGTTAGCTGGCGCTCGGCGGACCAGTGTCCCTTGCGCAGGAAGAGGGCTTCGAGCACAGCCTGGGTAACGCTTTCGCTAGCCTCCGGCACAGGCACGTGGGTGCCCAGGGTGCGGTGGATCTCCCGCGCTTTGTTGAGCAACACCTCCAGTACCACGCCATCTACGGGGTTGTCGCGGCCAAAAAAGCGGATGACCTTGACCCGGCTGGCCTTTTGGCCGTAGCGATCCACCCGGCCCTCCCGCTGCTCCAGCCGATTGGGGTTCCAGGGCAGGTCGTAGTGGATGACGGCTGTAAACTTTTCCTGCAGGTTGATCCCTTCCGAGAGGCAGTCGGTGGCCACCAGCACCCGTGGTCGGTCAACTTCCAGGTTCGCGATCTTGGCCTCCCGCTCCTCGTCTCCCATCCTGCCCGTTACACAGGCTACTTGGGCTGGGGATCCCAGCTGTTGCCGAAGGTAACTGTCCAGATACTCCGCAGTGGCAACGTAGCGGCACCAGAGGATGGGATGAAAACCTTCCTGAAGCAACTTTTTCACCAGCTCGATGGCCCGCGTCAGTTTGGTGTCGTGCTCTGGGCCCTGGAGCTGTTTGGCCAGACGGGCCAGGGCCTGCAACCGGCGGCGGTCGCTATCCGGCAGGGTTGGGTCTGCGGCTTCAAGAGCTGGCGTTGGCAGCTCATCGTCGGTACGCTCTTCTGCCGACTCGAACACCCAGCGGCTCAGTTCTGCCTCAACCTCTTCTTCTGCCTCCAGGGTTGCTCCGCTGCGATTGTGCAATGCCGCTACTGCTGCCGCCGGGCTGGACATTACGCAGCGCAAAAGGGCCAGCGCTCCCCAGTAGCGCACTCGCTGCTGGCGCTTCTCTAGTTGCTGCCCTGTGCACACCAATTCCGAGCAAAACCCATAGGTGTCCTCGAACAGCTTGCGCTGCCCCTCAGAAAGGGTGTAGGTTTCATCTTCAGCTTCCCGGGTTGGAAAACAGGTGAGCTCCTGCCAAGTTTCCCGAATATCTCGCCGCGTGCGCTGGACAAAATGACGGGCTAGCTGGACGCGTTGGTCTTCGTTGAGATCCTGGAGATCCCATGTCTCGAACTCGGGCCGCAGCAGCCCCAGCAGCGAGCGGAAGGCCTCTTCGACACCGCTGTGGGGAGTTGCCGTCAGCAGGATCAGGTGGCGGTTGGGGTTTTGGGCCACCGCTTTGAGCAGACTGTGGCGCTCCTGCTGGTTTTTGCCATGGGCCGCCGCTGCCCCATGGACTTCGTCGGCAATGACCAGCTCAGGACAAAATTGCAGAAATGGGTGGCGGTTGCGCTCGGTCTTGACGAAGTCAATGCTGGCCACCTGGACAGGAAAGTGCTCGTAGAGGCTGCGCCCAACAGGGGTTTTTCGCTCCAATTGCCCCACCGTTCCCGAGCGGATGACCACTGGCTCCAGGTTAAACTTCTCGGCCAGCTCACTGGCCCACTGCTCGCACAAATAGGGAGGGCACAGGACACAAAGGCGTCGGATCTCGCCGCGATCCAAAAGCTCCCTGGCTATCAGCAGCGCCTCGATGGTCTTGCCCACCCCTACGTCGTCGGCAATCAATAGCCGCACCGGATCGAGGCGCAGCGCCATGAGCAAGGGCACAAACTGGTATACCCGTGGCCGAATCGAGAGGCGCCCCAGAGAGCGAAAGGGAGTTGCGCCCTCCCGTAAAATCAGCCGGGCCGCCTGCCAGAGGAGAAGGGTACTGGTGGCATCGGCAGGATGATCCCCAGAGGGCCAAGGAAAGGCGGTAGGCTCCACTCGCTCGAAGGGCAAGGTGCCGCCCACAAGGTTCATCAGGTGTCGGTGAATGCAAACCGCATCTTCTGGGGTGCCGGTGAGGGGCCGCAGCACCACAATTTCTTCTGAATCAGCGGGGAGCACCACCCACTCGCGGTTGCGGCAGCGGACAATTGAGCCAGGCTGCATGGGATCCCTGGGAGCGACCTACCTTTTCCATTGCATCTCAGATACTCTTTGGGGACAACTCTCTCCCATCTCCCAATACCCTGCCGGCAGCGGTAGGATGAAACGGAGCCGGCCTCAGGTACCCCTCTGGCCCACCGACATCATGAGCAGCCCCCGTTATCCGTTTGAGCGTGTTCGCGAGCACTTGCTCTTCCAATCTTTGGAAGATGCCGAGTGGAAGGCGCTGACGGCTGCCCTGTTGCCCAGCCGCTTCTCTCCTGGCCAGGTGATCTTTCAAGAGGGGGATCCCAGCAGTGACCTGTACATGATCCTCAGTGGAGTAGTGGAGCTGCGTCGCCAATATGTGCGACATCCGGGAGATTATTGGCTGGCTACGCTGCACGCCGGGCGTTTGTTTGGGGAACTTTCTCTGCTGACGGGACGGCGGCGCTCCTTTACAGCAGTGACCATAACCGAGGTGCAGACCCTGCGCCTCTCCAACGAGGGGCTGATCCTGTTGCCTCTGGAAGTCCAGGTGAAACTCTACCGCGCCTGGAGCCAGATCATCAGCGAGCACCTTTACTGGCTGGATAGTATGTTCACGGATCTTCTGGAGCAGCGAGGGGTAGAAAATGTAGCCTCGGCTATGGCTCTGCTGCACCAGCGCTATCCCGCTTGAAAGAGGCTCAATCCCTGCTCCGCATAGGTTTGCAGGTCAACGTCCACGAAGACAACCCCTTGGATCCCAAATTTTGTCTTCAGAATGTTCAGGGGTTGCGATATCATGTGCTAGGCAGCAGCCCCCAAGAGATTTCAAGCAGCGAGGTCAGGAGCAGTGGTTAGGGTAGCCATCAACGGGTTTGGTCGCATTGGTCGCAACTTTTTGCGCTGTTGGCTGGGTCGCTCCCAGTCCAACCTGGACATTGTTGCCATCAACGACACCTCAGATGCTCGCACGGCTGCCCACCTGCTCAAGTACGATTCCATCCTTGGGCCGTTGCAGGGAGCAGACGTTGAGCCTGCAGAAAACGGTTTGGTGGTGAACGGCAAGCATATCTATGCCGTTTCCGACCGCAACCCCAGCAACCTGCCCTGGAAAGAGTGGAAGGTGGATCTTGTTATTGAAGCTACAGGTGTTTTTGTCGACTACCAGGGTGCCTCTAAGCACATAGAAGCGGGGGCCAAAAAGGTGGTGATCACCGCCCCGGCCAAGGGGGGAGACATTCCCACGTTTGTCTACGGTGTTAATCAACACACCTACGACCCGGTGCGGCACAACATTGTCAGCAACGCCAGCTGCACCACCAACTGCCTTGCCCCGATCATCAAGGTGTTGCTGGACAAGTTCGGCGTCCTCCGTGCCACCATGACCACCACCCACAGTTACACCGGCGACCAGCGGATCTTAGATGGTGGTCACCGCGATCTGCGGCGGGCCCGGGCAGCAGCATTGAGCATGGTGCCCACCACCACGGGGGCTGCCAAGGCGGTGGCTTTGGTGATCCCGGAGCTGAAAGGCAAGCTGAATGGGGTGGCGGTACGGGTTCCCACGCCCAATGTGTCTCTGGTGGACTTGGTGGTGCAGACGGAGCGGCGCGTGATTGCCGAGGAGGTAAACGCTGCCCTGAAGGAAGCCTCGGAAACCACGATGAAAGGGATCATCGCCTACTCGGATATTCCCTTGGTCTCCATCGACTACCGCGGCCACGACTGCTCGGCCATTGTGGATGCGGAGATGACCAGTGTGCTGGATGGGGATCTGGTCAAGGTCATGGCTTGGTACGACAACGAGTGGGGCTACTCCCAGCGGGTGTTGGACTTGGCGGAATACATGGCCGCTCACTGGGTGGAGTAGGCTGCTTCGGTTGGCAACCCTCTTCTGTTCCCCATTATTCCCCCATCGAGAACTGGGCAAAAACCTGCCAACGTTTGCCGTCGTGGAGGAGGAGCGTCAAAGCTGACGCTACAAACGCACTCTGGAAAGAACGCGTCTTGAACTCTGGCCAGGCGGCGCGAAAGTGGGCGGGGGTTAGATCTCGAAAGGCAACGGTCATGTGGGGCACGAACGGACGGCCCTGAGCGGTTGTCTCTTTCCGGTTGAGAAGGATCCCCATGTGGTGATGGGCTTGAGCTTGTAGCCGCTGCAGTTCTGGGGAGGGCACGACGTGAATAAAAATGACACGCGGCGCGAAGGCCCCAAAGCCGGATAACTGGATGGCGACGGGAGTTTGCTGCTTGGCAAAGGCCTCTAGGGATCCCGTCAAGGCCGGCAGATCGGAACTGGGCCACTCGAACGGCGGCACCAGAGTGATGTGGGGAGGCGAGCGCAGGGCCGCTTGGCTGGCAAATTGCTCGGCAAACTGCTGTTTGATGGCTGTCACCTGCTCTTGCAGTGCTGGAGGGGGGAGCAGAGCAAGAAACAGTCGCTGCTTGGGGTTATCCACCAGCATCGGTAAGAACCTAGAGAACAGGGGATAATGCAACTGTAGCCAAGCCCAAACATCTTGTTATGTCGCGTCCTGTCGCTTCTTCCCCTATCCTGGATCCCTCCTCGGCAACCGGATCCCCAGGCCAAGCGCCTCAGCCGGCTCCCATTCCGCCCTACCAGTGGCATTTGTTCCTTTGTGCAGATCAAACCAAGCCCAAATGTTGTGAGAAAGCCGTGGGATTGGAAGCCTGGGACTATTTGAAATCGCGGATCAAGGAATTGAACCTGGAAATCGGGAGCGGGGGATCCCTGCGGGTACACCGCACCAAAGCCAACTGCCTGCGGGCGTGCGACTATGCTGTTCCCGGCCCTGTGCTGCTGGTCTATCCCGGTGGGTTTTGGTACCACTCGGTCACGCCGGAGGTGGTGGAGGAGATTCTTCAAAAGCACATCTTGGGAGGGATCCCTGTTGTTGAGTATCTGGTAGCCCAAGATACCCTCAGCGCCCCTGATCCAAAAGGGCATGGATAGCCTGCACGCACTCTGCCGTCACCTGCTGCAAATCGGCCTTATCGCTGGAAGCAGGGGGGGGAATCACGTTGCCAATGCGCACCGTGATGGGGCAGAACAAGCGCGGCCACCGGGATCCCTTGGGCAAGACCTTTTCCGTGCCCCAAAGGGCTACAGGCAGCAGAGGCGTTTGGGTGCGAGCTGCAACCAAGGCCGCTCCCAAGTGGGGCTGAGGAATGCGGCCATCGGGGGTACGAGTGCCATTCAAAAAGATCCCTACCGCCCATCCCTGCGCCAAAGCTGCTTCCGTGGCCCGCAGGGCAGCGCGGTCAGAGCCGCCTCTTTTGACCGGGTAGGCGCCGTAGAGCTGGATCACCTGCTTCAGCCCCGGCACCCGAAACAGCTCTTCCTTGGCCATGAAGGCCACCGGGCGGCGCACCGCATTGGCCACCAGCGGCGGATCCAAATGGCTGGCGTGGTTGCTGACGACGATGAGGGATCCCTGGCGAGGCACGTTTTCCTGCCCATAGGTGCGCCCAAAATACAGTCCCCGAAACAAGGGGTTGACCACCAGCCACTTGAGCAGCCAGTAGGCCAACCAATCCCGGCGGCGATAACCCATCTGTGAGTCCAACGATCCCTGCCACTCCGGCAGCAGTTCCCTCTCTGAGTGTAGTGGAGGGTGGGTGGTAAACTACCCGGCTCCGACCGCTAAGC